>CAJWXO010000019.1 GCA_913049755.1 uncultured Cryomorphaceae bacterium | reverse complement strand
ATTAATAACTTAATCACATTAGCATCCCTAAGGCTCCATTTATCTGCCAATACCAGAACCGATAACATAAGAACCCCTATACCCATTTGGACGTAACCACCATAGAATCCAATTAAGAAAAAAAGCATCCCTGATTTGAAGGAATTTAAGTTTCGTGAAGATTCAGAAAACCCTTGCCATCGATCCTTTTTCCAAAATAAAGTCACTAACATTCCAGTCATTACAATTGCGAGAGACCACTCCATTGCCTCTGCTGATAATTGACTTCCAATCAGGCCGCCAGATATCGACCCTAGAAAAGTTGGTAGAATTAAATTTTTACCTTTGAGAAATAAATAGTTTCTTCGGGAAGTCTTTTTTAGGCTAAAAATACCAGTAACTGTTTGTGCTATAACACCAATTCGGTTACTGGCATTTGCTGCAGCTCCGTCAAGACCACCAAATAATAATAAACTCACTGTTAAAGCAGATCCATTTCCCGCAAGGGTATTTATGATTCCAGCGATAATTCCTCCAATAAAAAATAGTATATCCATCGTTAGGTACTTAAAATCAAAGATACGTGAAGGTCGTATCTTTGTTAATTAGAATCGATCGATTGAATTATGAAAAATAGGTATGCTAAACTTGGATTAATTTTTTTAGGATTGACATTTGGAATAATTGGATGTCAAAACTTTTCGAATACCTCATCAATTGATCGGGACTTTGGAAAATTATCTTTTAAAGTGGACACTACTGAATTTAATGAGAAACGATTTTTCTCGGTTAATTATGAATTGATTTCTTTTAAAGAGGGCCACTTCAAGATAAGGTTGGAAATTCAACAAAATAATGATAACAAAAAGGATTCCATTTATGAGTATTTGTCTGAAGGAGATACTTTAAAAGGAATGGCTTATTATGTAGATTTCCCCGTATCAAAGGGATTAGTAAAAGTACAAGGGAGACTCATTTATCAACCCGATAATCAAAACGATAAATTTTAATGCAATTCAAGTTTAAATAAAATTTCCATGTCTGGTAACCACCCACCTGATGAGATATTCATCGCAAAAACCCTAATGGGTCTGGAAGATGTTTTAAGAGACGAGTTACTCAAACTTGGAGCACGGGATATTCAATTAATGACTAGAGCTGTAAGGTTTAAAGGTGATTTAGGGTTTCTGTACAAGGCGAATATTTGCATAGGTTCCGCAATAAGAATTTTAAGGCCTATCAAGTTTGTTGAAGTCCATAAATCTGAAGACTTGCTGTTTGCAGCTCAAAAGATACCCTGGGAAAAGTGGTTTCATCCTGATAAAACATTTGCGGTATTTGCATCGGGAACACACCCAGAATTTAGTCATACCGGTTATGCTGCTCTGGTTTTAAAGGATGGTATTGTAGATCGTTTTAGATCGCGTACAGGCAAGCGACCTTCAGTTGAAAGGGAATCTCCACAAATTAGAATTGAACTTCATTTAAATAAAAGACATTGTACAATTAGTATTGATTCATCAGGAGATTCATTACATCGAAGGGGATACAGAAAAGAAATGACTCTTGCACCAATGAGTGAGGTACTAGCAAATGGATTAATACGATTAACCGGTTACAGGGGAGATAGACCACTCTACGACCCAATGTGTGGCTCTGGAACTATGGCGATTGAGGCGTCAATAATTGCTGACCGCCTACCTGCTGGAATCTATAGAAATTCCTTTGGATTTATGCATTGGCTGGATTATGATAAGGATTTACATGCTGTAATTGAAGCTGCTTCTTTGAAAAGAATAAAAGAGTCATCTCAGCAAATTTTCGCCTCGGATATAGACCGTGATGCTTTAAGGGTTGCCAAATTGAACTCAGCCTCAGCTTTAGTTGAAGATAAAGTATCCTGGTCTCTTGAAGATTTCTTAAAAACAAAACCCCCAGTAGAGCGTGGTATATTGGTCGTAAACCCTCCTTATGGTCGTAGAATTGATATTGATGTTGAAACTACGTATCGATCAATGGGTGAGCATCTAAGAAAAGTATATCAAGGTTGGACAGCTTGGGTTGTTGTCCCTAGCGCAACAGCTTCCAAAGCGTTACAAATGAAATCCAAACAACAAATACCTTTTCAAAATGGAGATTTGGATTGTATGTGGCAAGAGTTCGATATTTATAAAGAATGAAAAAGATAGGATTAATTACTTCAGGTGGCGATGCCCCAGGAATGAATGCATGTATTCGTGCTGTTGTTAGAACGGCATCATTAAACGATATAGAGGTTACAGGTTTTTATCGCGGCTATGAAGGACTACTAGAGAATGATAATGTTAGCCTAACACGTTATGATGTTCGCAATATTATTCATCGAGGAGGTACATTTTTAAAAACGGCAAGAAGTTCCGAATTTAGGACTAAAGATGGTCGATCTAAGGCATCTTCAATCATTAAATCTCATGGGATAGAAGGTTTAGTTATAATCGGTGGAGATGGATCATTTATGGGTGCGAATCTGATTTCAATGGAGCACGAAATACCGGTAATTGGCTGCCCTGGTACAATTGATAATGATTTGTTTGGAACTGATTACACCATTGGCTATCAAACTGCCGTAGATACAGCTATAGATGCTGTGGATAATATTCGCGATACTGCGGCATCTCATAATCGATTATTTTTTGTAGAAGTCATGGGTCGTGATGCTGGATTGATAGCTCTAAGAACAGGAATTGCTGCGGGAGCTGAGGGTGTTTTGATACCTGAGACCCCGACAGATTTAAATCGATTGGTGAATTATTTAAAGACTGATTTCAAGAAAAAGAGACGATCGGGAATTATAATTGTTGCTGAGGGAGATTCTGAAGGCGGAGCATATGAAGTTGCAAAGAAAGTTCAGAATGAATTCCCAAATTGGGAGACAAAAGTCACTGTTCTTGGTCACATCCAAAGGGGAGGTAAGCCAAATGGTTTTGATCGAATTTTAGCGAGTAGAATTGGCCATGGTGCAGTCTTAGCGCTAAGAGCGGGACGAAATAGAGAAATGATTGGTATATCGGGAGGTAAACTTGTACATGTTCCTCTTGATCATGCAACTAAGCACAATGCAACTATTAGTCCTTATTTATTGGAACTTGTAGAGGCTTTATCATAATAATATGTGGGTTGAAGTTATTCTACCTGTTCCAGTCCATTCAACTTTTACTTATCGATGGAATGCTAAATCTGATCCTATTTCAGGATTAAGGGTTCATGTTTCTTTTGGACGGCCAAAATGTTTAATGGGTGTTGTTCAAAATGTTATTTACAGTGCTCCAGAATTTGAGTGCAAGCCAATCATTCGAGTTCTCGATGATTTTCCACGAATCCAAAATCAACAAATTGAATTTTGGAATTGGCTTGCAGAATATTACATATGTCCTATTGGTGAAGTTATGCAGTCTGCTCTTCCTGTGTTTTTTAAACTCAAAGAGGATGACACTGGTCCGTTTACTTTGGGAGATGGATCCGTTCCGCATTGGAGGTGGGTAAGTAAAAAATCAGATAAAGGAATTATCTCTGAGGTATTTGAAAAACTGTCGCGAGCAAAACTGCAATCAGAAGCTGTAATGACATATTTTCAAATTTGCTCAAACCAGATAGACTCTGATAGAGAATTTTATCCATGGGTTTCTCAGGTAGTTATTCAGGAGTATTCTTCAATAAAAACAGTTCATTTAAATGCTTTAAAAGAGAAAGGGATTCTTGAAAAAAGCATGCGTCATTCTATTATCGAAGCCGTTTCTGAAGGAGAAAAGATCATACTTTCAGATGTTCAAGACAATATTCTTAATGATATTTCATCAGGATTGTTTAATAAAAAACCAGTTTTATTGCAGGGTAAAACTGGGAGTGGTAAAACAGAAATATATTTAAAACTCGCTGATAAAGTTCTAAAGGAAGGTATGCATGTTTTGATGTTAGTTCCAGAAATAGCCTTAACAGCTCAGCTGTACAAACGTCTAGAGAATTCTATGGGATTAGATGTGGTGTCTGTTTATCACAGTCAAGTTTCTGAAAGCCAAAGACGAGATATCTGGCTGTCCTTACTGAACCCTGGAGGTGGTGCTAAGATGATTCTCGCAGCAAGATCAGGTGTTTTTTTGCCGATGGAGCATGTGGGTTTAATTGTTGTCGATGAAGAGCATGAAACTAGTTACAAGCAATATGATCCTTCCCCCAGATATCACGCTCGTGATGCTGCGGTATGGATTTCTAATCAAACTGGAGCTGGCGTTGTACTTGGTTCAGCTACTCCAAGTCTTGAGACGTTTTATAATTGCCAAGAAGGTAAATATCATAAGGTGCAACTGAATGAGAGATTTGGGAAATCAAAAAATCCAATTGTAGAAATGTTGTCTTTGGTGAAGTATAAATCCTTAAAAATGATGGAAGGACCACTTTCTAAGCCAGCAGTTAACGCCATTAGTGAGACTTTACTTAGTGAGCAGCAAGTTTTGATTTTTCAGAATCGAAGAGGGTATTCGCCCTTTTTAACATGTATGTCTTGCGGTTGGACAGAGCCATGCTCGGATTGCGATGTTGCGGTAACCTATCATAAAGAGTCAAAGTCATTAAAGTGCCATTATTGTGGTCAAGGGAGAAAACCATCAAGCAATTGCCCTTCTTGCCAAAAGTCGGCATGGCAATTAAGAGGAGTTGGAACAGAGCGGGTGGAAGAGGATCTTGAGGAGATGTTCCCTGATGCCAATATAATTAGAATAGATTCGGACTCTACTAGGAAAAAACAATCTATGTCAAATTTTATTGAGTGGCTTGAGACAGGCAGAGCTGATATTGTTGTGGGTACACAAATGATTGGTAAAGGATTAGACATATCGGGTTTGTCTCTTGCTATAATTCTCAATGCCGACAATGCTCTTCAGATGCCTGATTTTAGGGCTCATGAACGTGCTTTTCAGTTATTCTCTCAAGTTTCAGGGAGAACAGGAAGACGAAAGAATCAAGGTCGTGTTATTATTCAGACTGCAACCCCTGATCATCCTATATTAATTGCTGTTAAGTCTGGAGAATATAATGATATGGCGAGAAACCTTTTAGAGGATCGCAGACTACATCACTATCCGCCATTTGTTAAAATGATTCGAATAGAATTGCGTCATCGCAAGCGAATAATTGTCCTAGAAGCTGCTAATTTTTTAGCTCAAAAATTAAATCGAAATTTTGGTGGTGGAATATTAGGCCCAGATGAACCTAATGTTTCACGTGTGAAAAATATGCATTTACAGCATATTTGGATAAAACTTCCTTTGGGTCAAGGCTTATCTTTTTTAAAAGAAAAATTACGTAAGATTAACAACTCTCTATATTTTAGCGCTGACTTTAGGTCAGTAAAAATAATTATTGACGTTGATCCTTATTAGGTCATCGTTATTTCCCCATAGAGTTTTCCACAGAAAATAATTTAGAAAAACCAAATAATGCTGCGGCATGAACTAAAATTATAATTAACCAGTCAAGTATGATCCCACGAGCAATTATATGAGCGTTTTGACTTAAAGGAGTAATCCAAGAAAAAAGAGTCCCACCTAAAAAGCTCAGGCTATTCCATTTGAATAATTTTAATTTCATTTTTTATAAAGATTAGTGACTTGATTTATATACTTTCAGGATGAGCTTTTTTATTTAATTCTGACCAAAGTTTTTCGTTAGGCGGTGGTGCCGTGACGGTCAGAACTTCATCTTTAACAGGATGCTTTATTTGTATCATCTGGGCGTGAAGGTGTATTGCTCCATTGGGATTCGATCTTTTAGCTCCATATTTCAAATCCCCTTTTATGGGGTGCCCAATGGCACTCAACTGACATCGTATTTGATGGTGTCTTCCAGTTTCAAGATTTATTTTTAATAAGCTATACCGATCACCGGAGCTCAATATTTGGTATGATAATACGGCCTTCTTAGCTTCTTTTTTATCTGAAACAAAGCTTTTCTTTAGGCGACTATCTTTCCACAAAGAATGAATAAGTTTCATATTCATTTTTTTTGGAATTCCCTCTACAACAGCCCAATAAGTTTTTTTAACAGATCTATCTGCAAATGCCTGACTTACTCTTGTTAGTGCTTTGGAGGTTTTAGCTAATACCACTATTCCTGAACTTGGTCTATCTAGTCTGTGCGGTAGACCAATAAATGCTTTTCCAGGTTTATTATGACGTTGAGCAACATCTTTTTCTGCCCAGTCTTTAAGTGTTGGATCTCCAGTTATATCCCCTTGGACAAGAAGACTGGATGGCTTGCTAACGATTAAAAGGTGATTATCTTCAAAAAGAATGATAGGATTTTGCACAGTTTCAATAGCTTTCTTCTGAGTTCGGGAAGGCGTGAGACTTTACATCGGTTATATAACTTTCAATAGCATCAGGGATTAACTCTTCTAAGTTTAAATAACGACGAAGGAATCGTGGATTAAATTCAGTATTCATACCTAGCATGTCGTGTAATACTAACACCTGTCCGTTTACGTCAGGGCCAGCACCTATTCCTATAGTTGGTATCTGAATGGATTCACTCACTCTTTTAGCTAAATCTGCAGGTATTTTTTCTAAGACAATTGCAAAACAACCGGCTTTTTCTAATGATTTCGCATCTGTTAAAAGTTGTTCAGCTTCTTCTTCTTCTTTTGCACGAACAGCATATGTCCCAAACTTGTAAATACTTTGAGGAGTTAGGCCTAAATGTCCCATTACGGGAATGCCTGAACTAACTATTCGCTCGATAGTCATAGCAATTTCATTACCTCCTTCTAATTTCACAGCATGGCCTCCAGATTCTTTCATGATTCTAATCGATGAAGAAAGAGCAGCCTTTGGATTACCTTGATAACTTCCAAAAGGAAGATCCACAACAACCAGAGCTCGTTTCACCGCTCTAATTACACTAGATGCATGATAAATCATATGATCTAATGTAATTGGAAGAGTGGTTTCATGACCTGCCATTACGTTGCTAGCAGAATCCCCCACGAGTATAACATCAATACCCGATTTGTCAACTAATCTTGCAAGACTAAAGTCATAGGCAGTCAACATAGCTATAGATTCACCACGTTGTTTCATTTCAAAAAGACTATTTGTGGTGACTTTTTTATATAACTTTTTTGCCTTTGACATTTTTCGATATTTTTATCAAAAGTACAAAGGCTATGCGTGGTATCTTTGTCCCCATGAATTTAAAAGAATTTTTTATTTTTTTCAGTCTTTTAGTTACTTTTTTATCCTGTGATAACACGCTCGTTGTAACTGCACCTTTTGAAAATATCCCGGTTGTATATGGTGTTTTAAATCCAAATTCCGATACTCAATATGTTAGGGTAGGTCGGGCCTTCCTTGGTCAAGACGGTCCCAATGGGGGAATTAATAATCCAGACAGTTTATATTACCAGGACTTAGTTTTAGAACTGCAAGCTTTTAAAGATAATGGAGATTTATTATGGACAAAAGCATTGAATGAAACTCAAGACGTCCCTAAGGACTCTGGTTTATTCACTAATCAAGGACATAGGTTATACAGCCTGGTTATTCCGAAATTCACCCTAAATGATAATCGACTAGATTGGTCATATAAATTATTGCTAAAGAAAGATACGTTAAGTGCTGCCTTTGCTAGTGCGGAGACACCTTTGGTTAAAGATTTTACGATAAAACGTCCAAATTTTCAAGGAACCCAGAGATTTAGTTTTACTTCAAGTAAAGGTGCTGAAATTCAGTTTTATCAAGCCATTAATGCTCGCATTTATCAAGGTTATGTTGATTTTCTTTACATGGAGATGCCGGATGGGGATCAAAATGACTCAACTCGTCATTCAGTCAGATATTTTCTTCCTTACACTATTGGGAGTTCGTTAAATGGAGGTAGTTATTTGAGCACTTCCTTAAGTTACGAGTCGTATTATGCTTTTTTGTCAGAGGTAATACCAGTTAGGTCTGGATATATGAGATTTTTCCGCGGCTTTACTATTCATCTCACAGCAGGGTCAGATGATCTAGCAACTTACATATCTGTTTCTCAGCCATCGAATACAATACTCCAGGATCCTCCCTTTTTTACGAATGTCGATAATGGTGCGGGTATTTTTGCAAGTAGGGTAGGCCTAGATAGGCCTAATATAGGTTTGACATCTGCCTCAATGGATAGCCTCGTTTTTGGCAAAATGACATGTCCCTTAAGGTTTGCAAAGGCTAGTTTTCTTGATACCCTGACATGTAACTGACAATTTGTCTCAGTTATGGTCTTGGTATAATGATTGTCTATATCGCAGTCAAATCAAATACATTCTAGCGGATAAATAATCGAAATGGGTAAAATTATAGGAATAGACTTGGGAACTACGAATTCGTGTGTTTCTGTTATGGAAGGAAATGAAGCAGTTGTTATCCCAAATGCGGAGGGTAAACGTACAACGCCTTCAATTGTAGGATTTGTTGAAGGTGGTGAGCGGAAGGTAGGAGACCCTGCTAAACGTCAAGCGATAACTAATCCAACGAAGACAGTTTTTTCAATAAAGAGATTCATGGGGGAGTCTTACTCAAATATTTCCAAAGAGGTCAAAAGAGTGCCTTATGGTATAGCCAAAGGTGACAACGACACACCAAGAGTCAAGATAGATGATCGCTTGTATACTCCTCAGGAGGTGTCTGCTATTATTCTTCAAAAGATGAAAAAAACTGCTGAAGATTACCTTGGCACTGATGTTTCTGAGGCAGTTATTACTGTACCCGCTTATTTTAATGATTCTCAAAGGCAGGCTACTAAAGAAGCGGGAGAAATAGCAGGTTTAACAGTTCGTCGAATCATCAATGAGCCAACTGCTGCTGCTTTGGCTTATGGTATTGATAAAATGAACAAGGACATGAAGCTAGTCGTCTTTGATTGTGGTGGTGGAACTCATGACGTTTCTATCTTAGAATTGGGTGACGGTGTTTTTGAAGTAAAATCTACAGATGGAGATACTCATCTAGGCGGTGATGATTTTGATGATCGTATCATTAATTGGTTGGCAGATGGTTTCAACAAAGATGAAGGAACTGATTTACGTAAAGATCCAATGGCTCTGCAGCGTCTAAAGGAGGCTGCTGAGAAAGCAAAAATAGAATTATCAAGCGCCAATACTACAGAAATCAACTTGCCTTACATTACAGCTACTGAAAGTGGTCCTAAACATATTGTTCGTTCTTTGACGCGCGCTGAGTTTGAGCGTTTGGCTGCTGACTTAATTGAAAGAACAATTGCTCCTTGTAAATCCGCACTAAAAAACGCTGGTTTATCAGTTGGTGACATTGATGATGTTATTCTTGTTGGAGGATCAACTAGGATACCTGCAATTCAAGATGCAGTAACTAAGTTTTTTGGTAAAGAGCCAAATAAAGGAGTAAACCCTGATGAGGTTGTAGCAATTGGAGCTGCTATACAAGGTGGTGTATTAGCAGGTGATGTTAAAGATGTTTTACTTCTTGATGTTACTCCTTTGTCCCTAGGCATTGAAACAATGGGTTCTGTGATGACTAAGCTAATCGAAGCGAATACGACTATTCCTTCAAAAAAATCTGAAGTGTTTTCCACGGCTAGCGATAATCAACCTAGCGTAGAAATACATATTCTTCAGGGAGAGCGTCCAATGGCTAAGGATAATAAAACTATCGGCCGTTTTCATCTAGATGGTATTCCTCCAGCTCCAAGAGGCACTCCTCAGGTTGAGGTTACATTTGATATTGACGCTAATGGTATTTTAAATGTCAGTGCAAAGGATAAAGCTACAGGTAAGGAGCAAAAGATTCGTATTGAAGCATCTTCTGGCTTAAGTTCAGAAGAAATCGAAAAAATGAAGCAGGAGGCTGAAGCTAATGCGGAATCTGATAAAGATGCGAAAGAACGAGTTGATAAGCTGAATTCTGCAGATCAGATGGTATTCCAAACTGAAAAGCAGTTAGGAGAATTCGGAGATAAGCTTGGAGATAAAAAAGCGGCTATCGAAGAAGCGTTAGAAAATCTTAAGAAGGCCCACGCTAGTCAAGAAATTAGTGCTATTGATGTCGCTATGGAAACGATAAATGAGGCATGGAAAAACGCATCTGAAGAAATGTACAAAGCCCAGGAGGGAGCGCCTCAAGAGGGAGGAGGTCCTGAAGGAGGAACTGCTGATGGTGGTTCTGACGATGTAACTGATGTAGAATTTGAAGAAGTTAAAGAGGAAGAGTAAAAATTAAATTTTAGTTTAACTCCTAACTTTTTAAAAAGGTCTCCTGATGGGAGGCCTTTTTATTTGAATTCATTATGGCAAATCACTTAAATCTAAACATTCCATATTTTAGAATGCAATAAATGGCACGAATCCCATCTCTCCAGCTGATCTTTTTACCTTCTTCAAAGGTCCGTCCATAATAACTAATACCCACTTCGTAAATACGGATATTTTTTATTCTAGATATTTTTGCAGTCACCTCAGGCTCGAATCCGAAACGGCTTTCCCTTAAAACAATGGATTGAAGTAGATCTCTGCGAAATAATTTATAACAAGTTTCCATATCGGTTAGGTTCAAATTAGTGAACATATTAGACAAAAATGTTAAAAATTTATTTCCAATGGAATGCCAAAAAAATAAAATTCTATGAGGTTTTCCACCGAGAAATCTGGACCCATAGACGACATCGGCATGACCATCAATAATAGGTTGGAGCATTTCGTTATATTCTTTTGGGTTGTATTCTAAATCAGCATCTTGAATTATTATATAATCACCGGTTGCTTTTGAAATTCCAGTATGCAGAGATGCTCCTTTCCCCAGATTAACTTTATTATAATGATAAGAAATAACCATTTCTACATTTTGCTTTATGAATGAAAGTATTAGCTGCTCAGTCCTATCGTTGCTATTGTCATTGACAATAATAATTTCTTTGCCCCAATCTCGGGGTAATTCTACATTTTTAATTTTATCTAAAATTTCCTGAATAGTAGACTCTTCGTTGAACGCAGGTATTACTATACTTAAGATTTTCATGTGTTCAAAATTAGACTATTTTGACTCTCATTATTTCGAATGAATAAAGACTTATTTGAATTAGGAAATATTACAAAATGTTAATGCCTTAGATTAAGGCACGCAAGTGACAAAATCAGCTGTCGTGAACCCGTCGCATAAAGCATAGCAGGCGTTATCGTATACTATTTGATCACTCCCTCTTTCTACACATACCGGATCATATTCCTCCGTGCATACACAACGGTCTCGGTCTCTATTAGTCAGCCTATCGCAGCTAATGGTTAAAATGAGAATAAATACTATTATTAATAGATGTTTCATAATATTAAATGGTTTGTATTAAAATCAAATTACATTTTTATAATAAAGAATCCAAATAATAATCTGCCATTAAAAATTTGTGAAGAACTTATTTATTGAGTTATTTTCTTGATTCTGATACCAGTTAAGGTCCACGATAAATTAATAATAGGGCTGAGCCAATTGAAAAAACAGTAGAAAAAATAATCGCCTGTAGCGACTCCAAGTGTTGCGGACTGATACGCTCCACATGTGTTCCAAGGGACCAAAACTGAAGTAACAGTCCCACTGTCTTCAAGGGCTCGAGATAGATTTTCCGGAGCAAGTCCTTTTTCACTATATGCTTTTCTAAACATCCTTCCAGGCACGACAATAGCTAAATATTGATCAGCTGCAGTGATATTTATAAATCCACACGTTATTAGGGTAGATGCAATTAATGAAGCGCTGCTATTTGCAACACTTAAAAATGCTTCGGTTATTCTTGTTAGAAATTTAGATGCCTCTAAAATTCCACCAAAAGTCAAAGCACAAATTATCAGCCATATTGTTCCTAACATTCCGCTCATTCCTTTAGTGCGCATAAGAGAATTGAGTAATGGGTTTTCCATTTCTAGACTTACAGATCCATAAAGACTCGTTAAAATTCCTTTGTAATGGCCAATAAGATCTGAGCTTCCACCGACTTCAGAGATTATCTCAGGTTGTACAAAAAATGCAGTTAAAGCTCCAAGGATAGCACCAATGCCCATAGATGCAACAGCATCAATTTTTAAAGCTATTAATCCAATACTAACGACGGGTACTAAAAGAAGCCAAGCACTTATATTAAATCGGTTTGATAATTCGTTAGATAGGATTTGGATATCACCTGTTATTACCCCATTGTCAAAACCTAAACCCATAAATGTGAAAACAATAAGAGTGATTATAACTGATGGCCCGCTTGTTAATGCCATGTATCTAATGTGGTTAGTTAATTCTGCTCCTGCCATAGCTGGAGCTAAATTGGTTGTGTCGGAGATTGGTGACATTTTATCTCCAAAGTAAGCTCCTGAGATTACGGCCCCCGCTATCCATGCAGGAGGAAAACCTAATGATTGACCAACTCCCATTAGCGCAATTCCAATTGTTGCAGTTGTTCCCCAGGATGAGCCCGTGGCTAAACTTATAAGAGCGCAAACAATTACACTAGCCGGTAAAAAAATAACCGGAGATAGAATTTTTAGTCCAAAAACAATAAGAGTTGGAATAATCCCAGATACCATCCAACTGCCTGTCAATGCTCCTACCATTAGTAAAATAAGAACCGCTTTGGTGCTGTCTTGAAGAGTACCTTGAATTCCACTCCAAATATCATTGGTCTTAATTCCTTGAAATTTTGCTAAAACTGCCGCAAAACCTGCAGCAAGCAATAGTATTAATTGGTTACTACCATCTAAACTACTATCTCCAAATATTCGAACATTTACAAATAGAGCGCAGACTAAAAAAATAATAGGCAATAATGAGTAGAAAAGTGAAGGTCTTTTATTCATATTTTGCAATATAATTATTTCTTCACAGGATTATTCAGAGATTACCCATGGATTTAAAACTTCAAGAACAGCTCCTAATGGAAGACCTTTTACATTGTCATAAGACCCTTCAATATTTTTGATCCCAATATGACCAATCCAATCTTGAGCACCGTAACCCCCTGCTTTATCAAAGGGTTTATAATTTTCCACATACCATTCAATCCATTTCGAGGGTAAATCCTCAAAGGTTACAAGTGTTAGCTTAGAACAGTTATTCCATATTTTACCATCTGTTGCCCAAACTGAAGTTATAACTCGATGTCTACGACCACTTAATCTTGATAGCATTTTTTGACAATCATCTATGTCTTTTGGCTTTCCGTATCGAACCCCGTCCATCCAAACCTCTGTATCAGCGGTAAGAAGTATTTCTCTAGAGTTTAATGTTGGTAATAATGCATCAGACTTTTGACGAGCAACCCAAGAGACAGTTTCAATGTCATTTAGTCCCGGAGGTGAAACTTCATCTGCCTCTGAAGTTCTAATCTCAAAGGGTATATTTAATATTTTTAGCAATTCACTGCGCCTCGGGGATTTTGATCCAAGAATTAATTCCCCTTTTAATTCCAGAGGTATTTTAGCATTTACCATATTATATCTTCTTTCTTCATCCAATCACCCTGAATTTTTAAAACTTGCTCTATTAAGTCTCTTGCGCAACCTTTACCTCCGTCAATAGGTGATATGTATTTACAAATACCTCTGATTTCAGCAGCTGCATCTTTTGGGCATGTGCTCAACCCAACTTGCTGCAGTACTTCATAGTCTGGTATGTCATCACCCATATATGCTATATTTTTTGGTTCGATACCATACATAATAGTTAATTCCTCTAAGGCTTCAACTTTATTTGAAGCACCCAACCAAATATCTTTAACCCCTAAGCCTTCAAGTCTTTCTTTCACTGCTTGAGACTTTCCTCCCGTTATAATAGCGACTTTGTAACCTTTTCTGATTGCAAGTTGAAGGGCATAGCCATCTTTTGAATTAAAACTTCTTATGGGTTCTTGGTTGGGCAAAGCAAGTACGGTTCCGTCAGTTAATACGCCATCAACATCAAAAACAAATGTGGTTATTTCTTTTAAAAGCAATTTATAGTTCAATTTTCTCTCATTTTAATTTCAGCAATACTACTACTAATCGTTTTATAAATGCCTTGCATCCTTTCAGGAAGCATTTCTAAATGTCTTTTTAATGTTACTTGATCCCCGCGATGAGCCGGACCCGTTTGAATATCATAAGCTTTGCTTGAAATTGCATTGCTAATTGACTTTTGTACCATTGAATCAAAAAATGACGGATCTATTCCACTCAAGGAGCAGTATTCTTGAAGCATACCGATTTGATGGTTTAAAAAATTATTAGCAAATACTGCAGCTAGATGATACTTGCTTCGCATTTTACTCGAATGAATCAGACCCTTTGGGATATTTAAGTCAATATGAAACTGTTCCAAAACAGGAAGAAGTGAGGGGTCAAGAACTTCCCAAAATACAGGGAATTCAGACCACGGAATGATTTTGCCTTTAAAGGATTGCATTGGGTACCATACTCCTGATTTCGAATAAAAAGAAATAGAGGATAAGGGAGTAACCCCGGAACAATGAAAAATAGGAATAGAAATATTCATTTGAAAAAGGCTATTAGCAACCTTCGATATTTGATCATCTGGTACAGCTAGAAAAACGCCTTTTGTCTCAGAAGGAAAATGAATCGGGTCATTAATCCAATTACGGCTTGCTAATTGAATACATTTATCCCCAAGTCTTGATTTTAATGCATTACCTAATGGTCCGCGTCCGAGGATAACCCAAATCTGCATCACTTTCTATTTTCATTAATTGCTCGATAAACTCTTTTCCAAACCGCAAGCAGAGTGCCTATACCCATCAGTATTGATCCAAGCCAAAGCAAGTTTATATATGGGAATATAAATGCTTGTAATAAAACGAATGGGGGATCTCCATTATTTTTTTCCCATGCTGTAATATTAAATTTACCTTCTGCAGTTGCCACACCATCAAAACGAAATTTCAAGCCTTTTTCTTCCAGTTCCACCTCTGAAGTATGTGCTTCGTTACCATCTAAATGGTAGGGGAGGGTTAACTTTGTTTCATCGCCGTTCATTGATTTAAGAATTAAATCTAATTCTAGATCTAAGTGTTCTATTTCACCTGATTTTTGGTTTATTGAGGCATTTTGAACATTTAGAGTGTCGCAGTAAAGTAAATATTCATTGAAAAGAAATACTTCCTCTCCGCTCTCGAGAACAGCTTCCATAGGATCTGACCAATCTCCATTTTTCTCTTTTAGTGGCCTTAAATCAGCATAGCTTATATAAGTATAAACATCTCTATTCCAAAAATGCTTAGTGCTAGGTTCTCTCACATTACCCATCCTAGCATTGATTTGAATAAATGGATTTAGGGTAAATGATGGCTTTAATTCTGGACGTTTAAAGTCATCCCATGTTGAAGAACCTTCAGTTTCGTAAAAATCCACATCAAATACTCGGTTATGACCTTCAGTTCTTTCGTTACGCCAAACGACATAATAAGGATACATTGAAACTGTATCATTTAGGGGTAAAAGAATATTTTCGTTTGAGGGGAAGTCTTCATGTATATATGTTGCATTTGTACTAATCGCTTCTTTTTTTCCATTACTGATAAGGGCTCCTATTAATACCAATGAAAACCCGAGATGTGCAAGTGCCATCCCGCTGGTAGTCCAACGCCCACGAACAATACGTATCCAGTAGTCTGCATTACTAAAAACTCCAAATATCGAAACGACTAAGAGAGCTGCATACAAAGGGTTATAAAGCTCTAATCCCCAAATACATAAAGCACTAATTATTATCGTAATAATAAATGATGGGAGAATACGATTGAATAAGGCATTAGGG
>CAJWXO010000018.1 GCA_913049755.1 uncultured Cryomorphaceae bacterium | reverse complement strand
GACTATTTGACGCAATGGCTCTTCAATTGCTCGAGCAATAATGTTTATCCCTGTTGTCTCATCAGCATTAACTCCTTCCATACCATCTAGGACACTAGCAGCGCGAACTAAAGCTACTCCACCTCCCGGAACAATACCTTCTTCAATCGCAGCGCGAGTTGCTGCAAGGGCATCATCCACACGATCTTTCTTTTCTTTCATTTCTACCTCAGAAGCAGCACCAACATATAAAACAGCAACACCACCGGCTAGTTTGGCCAATCGCTCCTGTAATTTTTCGCGATCGTAATCACTAGTTGTTGATTCAATCTGAGATTTTATTTGACCGACTCTAGCAGCAATATCTTCAGCACTTCCAGCGCCATTTACAATGGTGGTGTTATCCTTGTCAATAGTAACTTTTTCGGCAGTTCCAAGCATATCCATGGTAGCATTTTCAAGTTTGAAGCCACGCTCTTCACTGATAACCGTACCCCCAGTCAATATTGCGATATCTTCAAGCATGGCTTTACGCCTGTCTCCAAATCCAGGGGCTTTTACAGCTGAAACTTTTAGAGCACCGCGTATTTTATTAACAACAAGAGTACCTAATGCCTCACCATCTACGTCTTCGGCAATAATCATTAAAGGCTTACCAGTTTGAGCAACAGGCTCCAAAATTGGCAACAACTCCTTCATCGTGCTAATTTTTTTGTCATAAATCAAAATAAATGGTTGCTCAATATCTGCGATCATTTTATCAGTATTCGTGACAAAATAGGCTGAAAGGTAACCTCTATCAAACTGCATTCCTTCAACAACATCCACATATGTTTCAGTCCCTTTCGCTTCTTCAACAGTAATAACTCCTTCTTTTTTGACTTTTGCCATAGCTTCAGCAATCAAGGAGCCAATTGCAGGATCATTATTTGCAGAAATTGATGCTACCTGTTCGACTTTCTGGTTGTTATCACCAACCTCTTGAGAATTTGATTTGAGTTCCTTAACAACAGAAGAAACAGCTTTATCTATTCCTCGTTTTAAATCCATAGGATTGGCTCCTGCAGCAACATTTCGATGACCATGTTTTATAATTGACTGAGCTAAAACAGTAGCTGTTGTTGTTCCATCTCCAGCAACATCAGCAGTCTTGCTGGCTACTTCTTTCACCATTTGGGCTCCTAGATTCTGAATTTTGTCCTCAAGGACAATTTCTTTAGCTACACTCACACCATCCTTCGTTACAGATGGAGCTCCGAATGATTTTTCAATAATAACATTACGCCCCTTAGGCCCTAAAGTTACTTTTACAGCATCTGCTAATGCATCTACACCAGCACGCAAACCATCACGCGCTGAAACGTCAAAACGAATATCTTTTGCACTCATAATTTATAAATTTTTAAATATTTCTTAAAGAATCGCAAGAATGTCAGATTCTCTCATTATTAAGTATTCTTCTCCTTCAAAACTAAATTCTGTACCGGCGTATTTACCGTATAAAACTTCATCACTTACCTTCACCGTCATTGGCTCATCTTTTTTCCCATTGCCTACAGCTACAATATTTCCTTTTTGCGGCTTTTCTTGAGCTGTATCCGGGATAATAATACCGGAAGCTGTTTTAGTCTCAGCAGCTGAGGGCGAAACAATTACTCTATCAGCGAGAGGGGTTATATTCAAATTTGCCATATTGGTATTTTTATTTTTTTAATTTTTTAATTTAATGACCGATGAGGGCCATGAGAACATACTGCACAACTCATGCCATGAAGCAAAATAGATGATTTTAATGTCAGCTTGACATTAAAGAGCTGACAAAAATTCAGTTTTACTCAGCGCTTTCAGGTAGTTCTATGTCCGAAGGTTGAGAAATTGCAGGCTGCAAAGATGGTGCAATAGGGGATTGAAAAGTTGGAGCAGCATTATCAATTTCTTCATCTATTTGCGACTCTGGACTCGATTGGATTTCAGAACTCGGATTAGTAATATTCACAAGAAGAACTAAGACTAATAAAGCAAGGGCTAAGGTCCAGGTGGATTTTTCTAAAAAATCATTAGTCCGTCTCACTCCACCAAGCATATTTCCCGAGTCTCCGCCAAAAGCAGAGCTGAGACCCCCTCCTTTGGGGTTTTGAACTAATACAACTAACATTAAGAGAACACTAATCACAACGATTAGAAGCATAAACAACGTGGTCATTTTTTGTCAAATTGAAGGTTACGCATTTCAGAAATGCGGGCCGCAAAGATGCTACTTTTCTGCGGAACTTTCAATTTCAATATTTCATATGCTTGAATCGCCTTCACAAAAGCACCTTGATCATAGTAGTGATTTGCTAAGGTCTCTGTAACTAAACCGCTCACATTTGGAGTTTTTAGAGTTAAATCTGGTGTATTTTCATCACCTCTAACTGGAGATATTTTTGGATTTAATTCTAAAAACTGCTGTAATATTTTTCTTTCTGTTGACCTGTCCCTTGAAGATCCCATGTCATCTTTGGGACCATCTTTATTCAATCCGTGCAAAAATTGAGCAAATGGCGAAAGACCTGTAAATTCTAAGTCTTTTTGCTCAAAAAATTTTGATTTTTTTTTAGGCTCTGTAATTTTATCACGAAGATTCGAATCTTGATCAGTATTACTTAGACTAATCTGCTCATTTTTTTCATTACTCTTGAACGGAAAAATTTCCTCTACAACTTCGGAAGGATGTTTTTTTTCTATAATCTCCTTGGGAACTATTTTTTTCTGTTTTTTAGGAGTTTTATTTTCTTTTAGATCTAATGTATCATCACTCTTCCTGTTTCGGCTCAACTGTTCTTTAATAGCTCTACTTCTTATAATTTGAGCCCTTACTTTATCCGGTAAAGAGGATAAATCTAGCGCCTCAATAGACGTCTTTTCTACTTGTGTAGTTTCTGTTTTAACAGTCGTTTCTCTAATGATTTTTTTTGATTCTTTATCAACTAAAATCTGATTTTTATCAGAATATTCTTGCGAAATTTGGATTTGATGTTTCTTTTTTATTTCTGACTGGATTAAATTCTGATCTGACAATCTCTTTTTAACAGCGGCCATCTGCACCTCCATTGGAACCAATGGTTCTTCAGCCCAATCAAAAAGGGCAGAACGATTCATTGTTGAAACTGATGATCGATTCAATTGGGATGGAAACTTGTAAGAATCTTCCTCTTGTAAACTCCGCAAATACAAAAAATGAAAAATAGGAGCATAAGGATATCTATGCACTAGCTGACCCAAATAAAGCGTAGATTTCTTTCCGTATCGAGCTTTACCTTTAAGTAATAAATGAACATGATTTTTGTGCTGCTTCATTACCAATTAACTAATGATCTATTAAAAATCTTTTCTACCATTTCTTGAACAATTTCATCAACAAGAGCATCCTCTACAGAGCTTAAGTCACTGCTAGCCGGAAAATTCCTGTAACTAGAAAATTTTTGCTCAAAATCTTTTTCTGGATCTAAGAAATTTTTAAATCTAACCTTTACAGTCATGGAAAGTCTACTTTGAGCAATCTGGTCATTTGCCCCAGGAGCTTCGGACTTTACTTCGTAACCGACTATTTCACCGCTGAAGCTCAAGTCTCCATTGACTTTAGTTAGCGCCAGAGGCGTTTGTCGAACTAATAATTCCTGTAATGATTCCGTAAACTGTTGAGATAGTTTAGGATTCACCAAAGGCGCAATATTATTAAATCTATCAATACTAACAGTTTCTGCAGCACCAACATCTCCACCAGTAAAAGAATAGCCACCGGAGCATGATTGAAGAATAAAGAGGAAAAAAAATATTCGAGCTAATCTAAACATCATTAACCTAAATTATATTGTTTGATTTTACGATACAATGTTCGCTCAGAAATACCCAATTCTTCTGCAGCTTCTTTGCGACGACCTCGGTGTTTATCAATTGACCTTTTTATCATTTCAACTTCTAAATCTTGAAGTGATAAATTCCCATTTGGATCCTCCGCCGCTTCGACATCTAAAGTTTCTTCGCTTGCTATTATTTTATTATCCTTTTCTATGGAGGTTGACAGTGACTCAGCATCTGTTGAATGATTATGATGAATTATTGTTCCTTCCGAGGGCTCTTGAGTTTCGTTTAGCCTTCCCCCTTTCAAGATAGATTGAACTGCGTTTTTTAGATTACTAATATCGCTTCGCATATCAAAAAGAACTTTATAAAGAATCTCTCTTTCAGTCTTAAATTCTCCCTGCGAAACAGGGGTTTCCATTCTAGCCGGAAGATTTGAACGATCAATTTCAGGTATATAATTTCGCAAAACTTCAGCATCAATCTCTTTGTCATTTTCAATTACACAGAGTTGCTCAACAAGATTTCGAAGTTGACGGATATTTCCTGGCCATCTGTAATCCTCTAAAACTCTTATCGCCTCTTGACTTAACCTAACTCCAGGGACTCTATATTTTTGAGCAAAATCCTGAGCGAACTTTCGAAATAATAAATGAATATCACCCTTCCTGTCGCGCAAGGGTGGTAGATTTATTTCCACAGTGTTTAGCCGATAATAAAGATCTTCACGAAATTCATTTTTTTCTATTCCTCGCAACATATCTGAATTGGTGGCTCCTACAATTCTAACATTTATTTTCTGCGATTTAGAAGAACCAACTCGAATAATTTCCCCATTTTCCAGCACACGCAACAAACGTACTTGAGTCCCTAGGGGCAATTCCCCTACTTCATCCATGAAAATAGTGCCATTATCCGCCTCCTCAAAGTACCCTTTCCGAGCCCCTGTTGCGCCTGTGAAAGAACCTTTTTCGTGGCCAAAAAGCTCGCTATCAATTGTTCCTTCAGGGATAGCTCCACAATTAACTGCAATTAAAGGTGAATGTTTTCTGTGAGACAGGTGATGAATTATTTTTGGAATAGCTTCTTTACCAACCCCACTTTCTCCCGTAACTAAAACTGAAATATCAGTTGGAGCGACCTGCATAGCCTTGAAAATAGCACGATCAAGAACCTCATTAGTTC
This sequence comes from uncultured Cryomorphaceae bacterium, assembly GCA_913049755.1. The sequence goes on along the minus strand of CAJWXO010000018.1, from coordinate 12,031 downwards.
CAATAATGCCGAAACGCTGCTTAATTTCTTGAATATTCATCACTTTAAAGTTTTATACAGTTTTAAGGGATGGCCTGTTCTAATTCTTGTCCCAGAAATTTTATTAATAACGAAAGGAGCACCAGCTTCAATTAAAATTTCTTTGGCCTCGGGAAATGATCTTTCAAAATTTAAATCCATATTCCTGCCTGTCCAAAGCGAATTCCATATCTCTTTACCCATTTTATCAAAAATTACGATTGTAAATCCAATAGTTAGATTTTCAACACAAAATCCATTTTTCGATATGCATAACTCTAAAAACCCATTCTCTTTTATCTCTTCATAGATAATATCAAAAGACAATTCCTTGTCCTCCCAACTTCCGTCCGGAAGTCTTGTTTGAGAAAATATACTTGACCCTAACAATAAGAATATCCAAAAGAAAAACTTATTCATAATTTTTATTTTTTTTAGATAGATACACCTATTAGCGTTGCAGATGTGGCTCTCTCTATTGTAACATTTACAAAGTCTCCAGGGCGAAAATTCTTTTTTGGAAATACAACCACATTATTTTGAGAAGTTCTTCCAAATAAATCATCTTCAGATTTTTTTGATTTTCCCTCGACTAGCACTTGAAAAGTTTGACCTAAATATTTTGATAAGTTTTCTTTACTGTGCCTTTGTTGATATTCAATTATTTCAGAAAGTCTCCGTTTTTTTATTTCCAGAGGGACGTCGTCTTCCAATTTCCGAGCAGCAAAAGTGTTCGGTCTTTCCGAGTAAAAAAACATATAACCAAAGTCATACTTGACTAATTCCATTAAACTCAAAGTTTCAGCATGATCTTCCTCTGTTTCCCCAGGAAAACCAGTGATCATATCATGCGAAATACCGCAGTTTGGAATTATTTTTTTTATCCTTTTAATTAATTCGATGTATTCCTCACGATCATGTCCTCTATTCATCGCTTTAAGTATTCGACTACTTCCACTTTGAACTGGAAGATGAATGTAATTGCAGATATTATCATGTTCAGCAATAGCATGTAAAACTTCATCAGCCATGTCCTGTGGATTAGAGGTTGAAAATCTAATTCGCATTTCCGGAACTGCTTTAGCTACCATTTTTAATAGATCTGCAAATCTCAAAGCTGCAGCTTGAGCCATTGAACTTGACTTCTGGAAGTCTTTTTTCAACCCTCCTCCGTACCACAAATAGCTATCAACATTCTGACCTAAAAGAGTAATCTCCTTGTAACCATTTTTTGAGAGATTTATGATCTCATCCACAATAGTCTGAGGGTCACGGCTTCTCTCCCGCCCTCTTGTGAACGGCACCACACAAAAAGTGCACATATTGTCACAACCGCGAGTTATTGATACAAAAGCGGAAACTCCGTTACCTCCTAGTCTGACTGGTTCTATATTGTGATAAGTCTCTTCTTTTGAGAGCAAAACATTTACAGCATTTCTCCCATCATCTAGCTCAACTAGTAAATTTGGTAAATCTCTGTAAGCATCAGGTCCAACAACAAGATCCACAAGCTTTTCTTCTTCAAAAAACTTCTCTCTTACTCTTTCAGCCATGCAACCAAGAACCCCAATTTTCATTTGCGGAGATTGTTTTTTAATACTGTTTAGTTTTTTTAGTCGTTTCCTTACCGTTTGTTCCGCCTTGTCGCGAATAGAACATGTATTGAGCAGAACTAAATCAGCCTCTTCAACCTTTGTAGTAGTCTCATATCCATCTTTAGTTAAGATAGAAGCCACAATTTCGCTATCCGAAAAATTCATTTGACAACCATATGATTCCAGATAGAGTTTCTTACCTGTACCGGAATTTTCCATTATTAATGGCTCACCTTGTCTAACTTCGTCCAGTAATTTTCCTCGGCTTTCTGTTGTCTTCATTTTACAAAAATAAGTACTTTGATGCAAAAGTGACAAAATGTCAGCGAATGATTTTATACAATTTTATGGAAATGCTTCCATTACTTTGCGCTCAGAAAAAAATATCTTATGCCTAAGAACCTAGTAATCGTCGAATCACCTGCAAAAGCTAAAACTATTGAAAAATTCCTTGGTCCAGACTTTAAAGTGGAATCAAGCTTTGGTCATATTCGTGACCTAGATAATGTGGATAGAGAAAATATGTTTTCTCCATCATATGTTGTAAGCAAGGATAAAAAAGATATTGTTAGCAAATTGAAAAAACTCGCTAAGGATAGTGAAATCGTCTGGCTTGCTTCCGATGAAGACCGAGAAGGAGAGGCTATTGCATGGCATTTAGCAGAAACATTAAAACTAGACCCATTAAAAACAAATCGTATTGTTTTCCATGAAATAACAAAAAAAGCAATATCGAAAGCTATTGAAGAACCTCGCAAAATAGATATGGGGATTGTTAATGCCCAACAAGCAAGAAGAGTCATGGATCGAATTGTCGGGTTTGACCTTTCCCCTGTCCTTTGGAAAAAAGTTCGAGCAGGACTCAGTGCAGGGCGAGTTCAGTCAGTCGCTGTCAGACTAATTGTTGAAAGAGAAAGAGAAATTCTGTCTTTTCAAAGCTCAAGTGATTTTCGGATTAATGCGAATTTTTCAAATTCAAAAGGCGAATCATTCATTACGGAATTAAGTAAAAGCGCTCCAAACGAAGAAAGTGTTGAACCTATGCTTAAAAGCTTAAACGCAAATATGTTTAAGGTTACTAATCTTGAAAAAAAATCTGCAAGTAGAAAACCATCGGCACCATTTACGACTAGTACCCTTCAACAAGAGGCTTCAAGAAAGCTAGGTTATCAAGTGAATCGAACGATGTCATTAGCCCAAGGCCTTTATGAATCTGGATTGATTACTTACATGCGTACAGATTCCGTAAACCTCTCAGAAGACGCTATTAATGATGCGACTGCAGTGATATCAGAAAATTATGGTCATCAATATGTTCAGGTAAGAAAGTATAGCACAAAAGCTAAGGGAGCACAAGAAGCTCACGAAGCTATAAGACCGACTCATATGTCCAAAAGCACAGGAGGAAATGATGATCAGCAGAAAAAACTTTATGATCTCATTTGGAAAAGGACTCTTGCATCTCAAATGAGTGATGCCAAACTAGAAAGAACAACCGCCGAAATAGAAAATGATTCCGGTCTTAAGTTTGTTGCTAAAGGAGAAATGATTTCTTTCGATGGTTTTCTAAAAGTATACAAAGAGAATATGAATGAGGATAATTCTGGTATCCTGCCAAATTTAGAAAAAGGTGAAATTACTAACTTAATTTCTGCTACAGCAACTCAAAGGTTCACAAGACCTCCAGGACGTTTTTCTGAAGCTACTCTCGTTAAATCCATGGAAGAACTTGGGATTGGGCGACCTTCAACTTACGCGCCTACAATAACGACAATTCAAAAAAGAGGATATGTTCAAAAAGGAGATTCTGAAGGAATGGAGCGTACTTTTTCCAAAGGAAACTTTTCTGATAAAAAATGGAATTGGGAACAAATAAAAGAGAATACCGGATCTAACAAGGGCAAAATGGTTCCCACAGATTTAGGAAACTTGGTGACAGATTTTTTAAATCAGCATTTTGCACCTGTCATGGATTATCAGTTTACCGCAAAAATGGAAAGTGATTTTGACTTAATCTCAACAGGTTCGGCCCCATGGACGGAGGTATTATCAGACTTTTATTCAGATTTTAGTCCTTTGGTTGGCAAAGCTGGGGATGCAGAAAGAGAAAGCGGCCAACGTACTTTAGGAATTGATCCTGAATCAGGAAAAAATATTTATGTCCGACTCGCAAAATTTGGTCCAGTTATTCAAGTAGGAGAGACATCTGACGAAGAAAAACCTAAGTTTGTTGGACTTCCAAAAGAATATGGATTGGAAACAGTAACACTTGAAAATGCCCTGCCTCTTTTAGCCCTGCCGAGAATAGTGGGCACCTATAATGGAGAAAACATTATAGCTAATAATGGCAGATTCGGGGCTTATGTTCAAGTCAAACGTAACTTTGTTAGCCTCCCCCCTGAGATTACCCCATTTAATGTTTCTGAAGATCAAGCCATTGAACTTATTGTCGCTAAGGCTGCCGCAGATGCAGCAGCACAATTAGCTGTTTTTGAAGGCCCAGATGGAACTATTGAAATAAGAAAAGGTCGTTTTGGCCCTTACATTAAGTTCAACAAAGGCAATTTTAAGATTCCAAAAGATATTGAACCAGAGTCCCTAACTCTCGAAACTTCGTTAAAAATAATAGAGGAAGCCCCTGCCAAAAAATCCAAACGATCAGCGAAAAAATCCTCGAAAAAATCATAGAGCATGTGGCAAGAAGTTCTCAATCCAATATCGCAAGATTTACTTAGAAGATTTAAACCTGGATCGCTTGCAGAGAGCTTAAATATTTACACAGAAGAATCAAATTTTCCAGATTTAAGAAGCAATAGGGTAACCATTATAGGGGTTCCTGAGGATCGATCAAGTCCAAAACATAAGGGAAGCAGTGACGCGTGTAATGCCATTAGAAAACAACTTTACTCGCTTTATCCAGGTTCATGGGAGATTAATATTGCAGATATAGGCGATATAATTCCGGGAAGAGATATTGTAGATACAATAGCTGCTCTTGAGGAGGTTTGCGTAGAGGTGATCCGACACAACTCCATACCTTTTATAATTGGGGGAAGTTCAGATTTGAGCTTTGCTATTTATCGAGCATTCGTTAGGCTAGAACAAACCATTAACGCAACAATTTTAGATAGTAGAATTTCTCTAGAATCAGATGAAAAAGAATTGAATTCAGATAACTATCTAAGTCATATTCTAACTTCTAAACCATACCGACTTTATAATTTATCTCACATAGGTCATCAAACTTATTATGTTCCTCAACAAATAATTAGCCTCCTTGAGCGTATGCATTTTAGCACCTACAGACTCGGAGAAATTAGAGGTAAAATTCATCTAATTGAGCCCTTGATGAGAGATGCAGATGTTGTTGTTTTTAACAATCATGTAATTAGAATGGCAGATGCACCAGGTCAATCTGAACCTACACCAAATGGTCTTACCGGAGAAGAGTTTTGCGCAGCGATGCGTTATGCAGGAATGAGTGATAAACTCTCGGCGACTGGATTATTTGATTTTAATCCAAGGTTGGAGAGTAGTACTCAGAATGCGCAACTCCTGGCCCAAAGTATTTGGTACTTCTTTGACGGAGTTGACTGGAGAAAGGGAGACTATCCTTTTCGAGCAAAAACCGATTATACCAAATTTACAGTACTAACAGATGGGCTAGATCAAGAAATTATTTTTTATAAATCACCATGGTCAGAAAGGTGGTGGATAGAAATACCAGCTCACCCTGGACAAGATGCCAAAAATAGCCTAATCCCCTGTTCTATTGATGATTATAATGCCGCACGAGAGGGGGAAATACCAGATAGATACTGGAAAGCTATTCAAAAATCAATATAGAGTGGTTAATGTTATCAATGGGAATAATTCATTTTGTTTATCAAATTCGCTTTATGGTGGCATTTAATTTCTTATTTTTAGCCTCCAATCAGCATTAAATGAAAACTCGTAGAATTTTCTTCACCACTTTATACATTGTTTTTACTGGAACAATTGCAGCTCAACAAGATGTGCAATACACTCAGTATTATCACAATCAAGTTGGTTTCAATCCAGGAGTTGCTGGCAATGCAGGTTCTATTAATCTTAATATTGGACATAGATCTCAATGGGTTGGATTTGAAAATGCTCCGACGAGTCAAAATATTAACGCAGACATTCCATTAGAAATTTTACATGGTGGCTTATTAGTTAATATCGTTAATGATCAAATAGGGTTTTTTCAGGATATTGCTGCGGCAGTAGGTTATGCCTATCAATTAGAACTAGGCCCTGGGAAGCTGGGAATAGGACTTTCTGTGGACTTTAAAAATAAAAATGTAAAAGCTGCGCAATGGATTTATCCAGATGGGACTAGTGGTTCCAGTGACCCATCTATTTTTGCCCCTAACGCTACTGCAATGACTCCTGAAATGAATTTCGGAGCCTATTACTCCACAGACCTTTGGTATGGTGGCTTGTCAACTAGTAGACTATTACAAAGTGAAGCGAATTTAGGAGCTACAGCAGCCTTCAAAAGCAAATTACACTACTACTTAACTGGAGGAATTAACATTCCATTTAGGGATCTTGATTTAGTGCTTTCCCCAAATATTTTAATGAAATCAGATCTTAACTCCAATATTTCTATGGATATTAACATAAATGCTCTAATCCAAGAAAAAATATATGGGGGCCTCGGTTATAGAAATCAAGATGCCCTAAGTATAATGGCGGGTTATCAAATTCTCCCTTCCCTAAGACTAGCCTACTCTTACGACATAACTACATCGTCCCTTTCTGCATACAGTGGAGGCAGTCATGAGATATTTCTCAACTATAGTTTCAATATTGAAGTGCCGCCTCGCATTCAAGGAAGCTATAGAAACATTAGATTTTTGTAAATTGGCAAACTTTTTGTGATAAGATATTATTCCTATGAAAAAATTCGTTAGCACTTATAAATTTATATCCCTTGGGATCATTAGTCTTTTGATTTCTTGCTCTGGCTCAAACCATGGCGAGTTAGTTGGAGTCCAGAATCGGGCAGACTTTTACCCATCAGACCCATATGGAATGGTATACATTCCTCAAGGATCATTTAATGCTGGAAATGCGGATGTTGATATTCCTGCAACCCTTACAGCTCCCACGAAAACTGTAAGTGTTTCTTCGTTTTACATGGATGAAACAGAGATAACAAATAATGAGTATCGGCAATTTGTTCATTGGGTAAGGGATTCTATTTTGCGATACAGACTCGCTGAAGGATTAGTTGAAGAATATGAATATATCTCTTATGCTGATCTGCAAAACCCTACATATTTTGAAGAATATGTAGGAATAGAGTATCCAGACTCAATGCAATCACATTTAGACTGGAGTAGAAAATTAACTTGGGACACTAAAAAATTCCCTTCAATCGAATATACAGAGGTTCTTGAGACAATGTATTTAGCGCCTGAAGAACGATATCTCGGGGGGCGAATGTTAGATTCTCGTCAATTGAATTATTTATATTTTTGGATTGACAAGCAAAAAGCTGCCAAAAAATCGAACCGAGCAAATATGGATTTCACCGATGCGGACGCAGATGGAATGACATATAACTATAAAGACTACATAAAAGATGGTCAAAGTATATCTGATCGATCAAGTTTTTTTGAAAGTGAGACAATTAATGTCTATCCCGATACATTAGTCTGGCTTGCGGATTTCACTTATTCATTCAATGAGCAAATGCATGATAGCTATTTTTGGCATCCTGCTTATGATAACTATCCAGTAGTTGGAATCAATTGGAAGCAAGCCATGGCTTTTTGCAACTGGCGTACAAGATATAGAAACGATTATCTCAAAGAGAACAATGATTTTCAAGAAAGTGAGTTTAGGTTACCAACGGAATCAGAATGGGAATATGCAGCCAGAGGTGGATTTGAATTAACAACTTATCCATGGGGTGGTCCTTACACAACCAATAGCGCAGGCTGCTTCTTAGCAAATTTCAAACCTTCTAGGGGAAATTTAACCTCTGACGGGGGCTTCCATCCTGTAAAAGCCACTTCTTATGAACCCAATGGATATGGTCTATACTGCATGGCGGGGAATGTCGCAGAATGGACAAGTACAGCATGGGATGAAGCTAGTTATTATTACGTTGGAGATTTCAACCCAGACTTTAAATATAATGCTGACGAGAATGACCCAGAAACTATGAAAAGAAAAGTTATTCGTGGTGGATCCTGGAAAGATATTGCAGCATACCTTCAGGTAAGTTCAAGAGAATACGAATATCAAGATACAAATAAATCCTATATTGGATTTCGCACAGTGCAAAGTTTCTTAGGTCGAGATGCTCGAGACTTTTAACCTTAGAAAGATTTCAATATTTAATCAAATTAATAATTAACTAAACCGAAATAAGATGGCATTAATAGACGTAGATGGCAAGCGATTTAAAAACTTCATGTCGAAATTATATGGTTGGGGAGCAGCAGTTGTAATTATGGGTGCGCTTTTTAAAATCATTCACCTTCCAGGAGCTGACTTTATGTTGATTATTGGCTTAACAACGGAAGCTGTAATATTTTTCATCTCAGCTTTTGAGTCACCGTCAAAAGACTTTGATTGGTCAATAGTATACCCGGAATTATCAACGCTAGATCCAAACGAAGGAAAGGGTCGCCGTGGAACTGTTACTCAAGAGTTAGATAAAATGATGGAAGAAGCTAAAATTGGACCAGAATTATTGACTAGTTTGGGTGATGGAATGCGTCAATTAAGCGATACGGCTTCATCTTTAAATTCTGCAACAGATGCAGCTGGAGCGACTTCTGCTTACAGCGATCAATTAAACAGTGCAGCAAAAAACATGGAAGCTTTGAACGCTCTTTATGCAGTTCAGTTAGAGAATACTACGAGCCAAGTTGAAATTCAAAATAGCTTAATGGAAAAACTTGGATCTTCAATGAATGAGTCCGAAACTTTAGCTCAAGAGGTTGGAAAACTTTCAGGAAATTTATCCCAACTAAATAATGTTTATGGCAATATGCTTTCAGCAATGAGTGGCAAAAGCTAATAATCACTAACTTTCTGATATTCAAAATATAACAAGTTAATTATCTCTTAGAATAAAACAAAATGGCTTCAGGATCTCTTTCTCCCCGTCAAAAAATGATCAACATGATGTATTTGGTGTTGACAGCTATGTTAGCATTGAATGTCTCCAAAGACATTCTCAAGGTTTTACATAAACTTGATGTAGGAATGTCTGCAACTGTAAAGACCGTTGAAGAGGGAACTAAGACTATCTACGCTGGTATCGAAGCTCAAGTATCCGAGAATGAACGAGCGGTGCCTTTTAATGAAAGAGCTAAAGTTCTTCGAACAAAATCCAATTCAGTTGAATCATTGCTTGTAAAAGCTCGACAAGATATGATTGAGGAAACTGGCGGAATAGATACTGCTGACGACAATCGGTTAAAGGGAGAAGATAATAGAAGTGTATCGAATAACTATATGTTAAACGATAAAAGTGTTGGTGGACAAGGGGCGGCAAAAGAAATCAAAGAAAGATTAACAGAGTATCGTAAGTATCTCATTACTGAAGTTGAAGCAAATCCTTCGCCGATTACCGAAGAACTTATCGGAGAAATAAATCAGGCATTTGACTTTAGTGATGTAAGAACTGGTAAAAAGAAAGAGACTTGGGAAACAGCCACTTTCGCAGACCTCCCCCTTGCTGGCGTTATACCATTTATTACTGACCTTCAGTCTAAAGTGAGACGAATGGAAGCTAGAGTTGCTGAGTATTTTTACAGTCAAATTGACGCCTCTGCGCTAAAATTTGACGGCGTACGAGCTGTTGTCATGCCAAAAAGCACATATATAACTCAGGGTGAGATTTATGAAGCTGATGTATTCTTAGCAGCTTATAACAGTGGAAACCAACCCGAGTTTACTGATATCATTCCAGAAGAGATAGTTGACGGTGTGGGCAAGATCCGTTTCCCTGCTAAGGGCATAGGTTCTAAAACCCTAACCGGAAGTATGACTTTACCAGGAGATGATCGCGTTTACACATATGATGTGGTTTACACCGTAGCGCCACCAAGCGTTGTGATTTCTCCTTCAAAAATGAATGTCCTTTATCGAAATGTAATTAACCCATTAGAGATTTCAGTACCAGGAGTAGCTCCCACCGATATAGTAGTGAACGGCCCTGGAGTAAGAGGAAGTAATGGGAAATATAATGCTGATATAACCAAAATAAAGGGTAAGGAAATTAAAATTTCTGTCTCTGTGAAAGAGAAAAATGGAAAATTACGTCGAGCCGGATCAAAATTATTCAGAATTAAGGGATTACCTCAAGCTGTAGGTTCTGTCTTTAAAAAAACCCAAGGAGTAATGTCATCCAGTTTATTGAGTAAAGGAAAAGTTGAAGCGGAGTATCAAGACTTTCCTTTTGACTTGCCATTAACAGTAGTCTCATTTGAACTTAAGATGGATGGACAACCTCCTATGCAAGTCAAAGGTGATAAAATACCCTCTAAGGCTAAACCACTTATTCAAAAATTACGCCCTGGGAGTAGTGTTCAAATTCGTAAGATCATCGCGAAAACAGCAAAAGGCGCTAGAATTTCCCGAGTAGGTATTGTTTCAATTGACGTTCAATAATTATGAAAAATTTTCTCATTGTTTTTTTCTTTGTGGCTTCGAGCACGGTTTGGAGTCAAGTTATATCGCCAGAAGATGACGGTTTAGTGCCAAAAGGTGATATACACTATTCAAATACTAGAGTCGTTCCCTACCCTTTTCTCAGACAAGATGATATGATGTGGGCAACTCGTCATTGGGAAAGAATACAAGTTCAAGAAAAGTTAAATCATCCACTTTATTACCCAGTAGTTCCCCTCCCGGATAGAAAATCAATGTTTGATGTTCTAAAAGATGCGATCCTTGTTGAAGGCAGTATTGTAGAAGTTTTCAGGGATGATCTATTTGAACTACCCTTAAGCAATCAAGAAGTCGCTGAGATTATTTTCCGAGTAGACTCTCTTACTGACCCTGATGATCCAAGTATCCTTCTTGCAATTGATTCAATAGAGTTGAAAGCACCCAATGTCGTAGCATGGGAGTTGAAGTCTGATTGGTATTTTGACAAGCAAAGGGGTGAGATGAAAAATAGAATTTTAGGTATTTCACCAGTAGTAAAAGATCCCTCTACATCCGAAATATATAATATTTTTTGGATATGGTTTCCTGATGCGCGTCAGGCGCTTTCAACAAATATCGCCTATAATCCGGATAACAATACCAGAAGATTGACATTTGATCAGATCATGCAAATGAGATATTTTAATTCAGTAGTCTTTAAAGAAGACAATGTTTATGACCGGACTATTGATGACTATAAACAAAATAGACCAATGGAGCAACTCTTAGAATCCAAACGGATTCGTGAAAATCTAAGGAATTACGAACACGACCTTTGGCAATTTTAACCCAAAAAAATAATATTGTTATTTTAAAAGGCCGCAATTTGCGGCCTTTTAATTTTTAAATATGCATTTCGCAATAATAGGTCAGGGATTAGCGGGATCTGCACTTGCCTATAAAGCTGATAATCTCGGTCATAAGATTACATGTTTTGATTTAAATTCGGACAATACTGCATCTAGAGTAGCAATAGGAATAATTAATCCTTTAGTTTTAAAAAACAGAACTGTTTTTGACAAATCTGATGTTTTATTAAATCACTGCAATACTTTCTATTCAGAAATAGAAGATTTATTTGAGAAGCAACTATTGCTAAAGAACCCTATTAGAGAAATTCTATATAATTCTGATGAAATAAATAACTGGAAATCATTAGGGAAGGATTCAAATCTCAAAAAATATATTGGAAGAATTGAAGACCCTCACGAATCCATAAGTGCTCTAGGGATGGGAACTGTAGAAAATAGCCAAAGACTTGATGTTAAAAATTATCTTAGTAAAATTCGAGATTGGCTGAGCCAAAAACATAACGTCTTAAATCAAGAAGTTATAAGTATATTTTTATCTAAAAGCGAAGTGATTGTAAATGGCCGAAAATTTGATGGGCTACTATTAGCTGAAGGCCTAAGAGCAAAGTGGACACAGAAGATATTTCAACCTCTTCAATTTAGTCCAACAAAAGGAGAAGGTTTAATAATTGAAACTACTAATACTCATATTGATTTTCCGGTTCATAGAAATACTTTTCTTTTAAAAGAAAATGAGAATAAATACACAATTGGCGCCACATTCAACCGAAAGGATCTTCAAACCGGTCCTTCCGTAACTGGAAAAGACTCCTTGATTCAGGATTTATCCTATTGGTTTCGAGATGACTTTAAAATTGTCAACCACTGGTCCGGTCTAAGACCTACGATGAAAGATAGGAGAATTTG
>CAJWXO010000017.1 GCA_913049755.1 uncultured Cryomorphaceae bacterium | reverse complement strand
CTGAGATTAAAAAAACGGTTATCAGATTTATGAATTTCTAGCTTTTCTCGCTGCTTTAAAACTTTGGATAAAACTTACCATCGCCCAAACAGTTGAAGCAATCATTAAACCAACTCTTAAAGTTGCCATTAAATCTTCTCTTCCTAGAGATGCAATAAAAGGTTTTATAAGACCTATAAGAATTAGAAACGTAAGCAAAACAGCTATGTGTGCTGCTATTTTATTTTCTTTTTTAACCCCAGGGTTGATGACCACTAGAATGACTCCTACAAAAACTGGAATGAGAGCGGTAAAGGCTTCTCGACCCGAATCAATATAGCCCCAAGACCCCAATCCTATTAACAATGCTGCATTTATTAAACTTATAATATTTGATCTCACTTTTTTTATTTTTTTGTTAAACTAAAAATCTTCTCAAGTCACATTCTAGTTATTGAAATTCATCAAACTATGAATTATGAAATGTATTTCAAATATACCATATCCTCTTCTTCCAAATCTGATAAATGAAATCAGTTTTAATGTCATTTTTTATTCATGACTTTATAAAATCATTTATGATTTTTTTAACTTTTTTGTTTTTTTCTGACGGGTCTAAAAAAAACAGATACATGAAGAGTCTTTTGTCATCTACTGTGAGGTGTAATTCAAGGTCTTTGTTTCTATTGTAAACTTTATCCCAGTTTTTTCGAACGAGCTTCCACAGATCCTTATTTTCCATCCACCAATCTTTTGCGGCTTTGCATCTTGAAGGGTCTAATCTTTTATAATGATTAAAGCCTTTTTCCTTTGCTAAGGTTAAATCTTTGATGCCCTTTTGTCTTATTACTTTATCATTATTTTGGTCATGAATCCAACCATTTGCAGTAACCTCATGTCGGTTTGTTCTTACAGTTACATTGTAGTCCTTTCTTATTGTCATTTCTCTTCTTGGGAGAGGAGCGTCAGTAGTATTTTCCCAGAATTTTCTTCCATCTACATATACCCAAGTTGCCGAACCCTCATATCTCGGGCTGTCATCAACTTGATAAACTTTTTGAGTCCATTGTCCTTCTACATCTTTTTTGGATTTAGTAGAATAATTCCATTTATTATTTGCATCAAACATATAAAAAGATGTATTCTCAAATAGCCAGTCTTGCCTCCAATGTTTCATGATATATTGGGAGCCTGGATCACCCGCAAGCAGCAGATGTTGCAGTATAATTTTATCTTCTTCATTTTCTACAAGTTGAACCCACTCCAAAGCTCCGACTTGCTTAACAGGGGAACTTTGATAATTCGAATCCGTTGAGTAATTAAATGTCTCAGAAAAATTGAAATCAACTTCAAAGCAGCCACACATTTTTTTAATTGTCTCTTTGTCTATCTCTTTTTTTGTTTGGGCATTTAATGGATTTAAAAGGACTGTAAGTAAAGCAAGGAGTATGATTCTGTTCATCATTGAAATTTCTTAGATATATTTTTTAGGTAAATATATCGTTATTTAGAACGAATAAAAATAATAATTTCTACTTTTCAATTTATGCTTTAGCTCGTGAGAATAATATTTTCAGCAGTAAATCACTTATTTATTTTGTTGTATAATCTTATTTTATTGTAGAGTCTAATGCTCAACATCAATAATAGAGAAATTAGAATTAAACCCACAACACCCCAAATCCAATTTATCGCACTTTTCAGGGTCACCAAAAAGACAACTGAAAATAAGATAATTGTTGCTAGTTCATTCCATATTCTTAAATATAATGAGCTGAGTGAGATGTTATCATTTTGAAGTTGGTTATATATTTTATGGCATTTAATGTGATAGATATATAGAATAAAAACAAATGATAACTTTACTAACATCCATGGTTGCTCCAGGTAAGCTGGATTGTACCACAACATTAAAAACCCAAACAGGCTTGCTAAAAAAGCTGATGGCCATGTGATTATGAACCACAAACGTTTTTCCATTAATTTGTACTGAGTCTGTAATATTTTCTTTGGCACCGACTCTAATTCATTTGCCTCAACATGATATATAAATAACCGAACAATGTAGAATAAGCCTGCGAACCAGGTAACTACGAAAATAATATGAAGGGCTTTTATATATAGAAAATCCATAATATTTATTTAAAAATTGTCACTGTTAAGATATTTAACTTCATTTCACCTTCAAAGATGGCTCAGGCTTTTTAAAATCAGTTATCCAACCTATGATAACATTTACCCATTCATCATTATCATTGATGCAGGATAACGTATGAAATTCTTCACCTCCAGATTCTAAAAACTCTTCTTTTCCTTCCATTGCGATTTCTTCTAAAGTTTCAAGGCAGTCTGAAACGAATGCTGGAGTTACAATGGCAAGTTTTTTAATTCCATATTTTTCAGCTTTTTCGACAATAGTTTTGGCGGTGTAGGGCTGTAGCCATGGATTTGCTCCTAATCGAGACTGAAATGAAGTTGAGACTTTATCCCTATCTAAGTTTAGCTCGGAGATTACATTTTCGGTTGTGGAAAGGCATTGATGGCGATAACAGAATTCATGTGCTTTCGATGGAGTGTTGCAACAACTTCCATCTATTTTGCAGTGACTTTTAGTGATATCTGATTTATATATATGTCTTTCGGGAATGCCATGATATGAAAATAGTAGATGATCATACTCTTTATTTTTTAAATTCTCTTTGATGCTATTTGATAATGCTTTTACATATTCGGGTTTGTTATAAAAAGCTGGAATATGAGTTATTTTCATTTCTGAGAAATAATTATTTCGTAACTCCTCTGCTAGTACCAATATCGTTTCAGTTGTAGCCATTGCGAACTGCGGATATAGCGGAATAACAAGAACTTCTTTAACTCCTTTTTCATATAATTCGCTTAAACCCATTTTCATTGAAGGGTTTCCGTAACGCATGGCTAATGCTACTGGAATATCAGTTTTTTTTGTTACTTTTTGATAAAGTCGCTTGGAAAGAACAATTAACGGAGATCCTTCCTTCCACCATATTTTCTTGTAAGCTGCAGCAGACTTTTTGGGACGGGTATTCAGTATAATGCCTTTTACTAAGAATGTTCTTAACCAAAGAGGAAGGTCGATCACTCGTTCGTCCATTAAAAATTCACCCAAATATTTTTTTACATCTTTTGGGTCATTGCTATCGGGGGATCCCAGATTAACTAATAAAACTCCTTTCATTTATAAAATTGTTA
Source organism: uncultured Cryomorphaceae bacterium (assembly GCA_913049755.1). The sequence continues at coordinate 14,318 of CAJWXO010000017.1, read as the reverse complement.
TTGTTAAATATTTACAAGGCATAATTATGAGTTTTGAAGTGAAAGAACATATTGTTTTGGAGTAGTTCCAAATTTCTTTTTGAAAGCTGCTATAAAATGACTCGCCATGCTATAACCTATTTTGGAGCCAACTTCATTAACATTAAACTGATTGCTCTCTAGCATGATTCTGGCTTGCTCCATTTTATAGTCAAACAAAAAGCTGTAAACGGTATCACCATAAATCTGTTTGAAGCCTTCTTTGAGTTTTTTTAGACTTAGGCCAATTTCATTTGCCAGCTCATTTAGGCTAGGTGGATCTGAAATTCTGGAAGTAATAATATCTTTTGCTTTTCTGATTTTTAGGATTTCACCTTCATCGACAAGAAAGGGGCAATATTCTCCGTCGGAAATTTCATCCTTTTGAAAGTGTAGGCTCAAGAGTTCATATATTTTCCCTTTCATGTAGAGATCTCTTATTCTGCTGTCTAATCTTAAGTTGACCATTTGCTGAAGAACATTTAAGACCGATGGCTTCATTATACTATCATCATAAAATTTCTTATTACTATTTTCTTCCGATAGAAAAGGGATATAATTAGCTTCTTTAGAAAATAAAGAGTGTAACTTTTTAATCGAAACCAGAATAGAAATTAAATTCCCTTGAGGTGGCATTTCAAGACGAATAGGGAGGTTTTGTTGAGGATTGTAAAGTAAAATACAATGCTTGTCGAGTATATTGAATACATAATCATCATCATTGAATTTAAAATTTGAGTTTCCTTTCAGACAAAAGTGTAATTGAATAAATGAGCTCTCTACATTTCTTTCAAAATTTACATTGACATCATCATTGTTTTGAAAATGAAGGATATGAAATCCATTTTCTAAATTTGTTTCTTTAAATGAACCTTCTGCGATGTTTTTGGACATAATATGATTTTAAATAATGAAATTATTTTAGCCACCTTGTTATTTAGAATAATTCTAGATAGTAAATCTTGAAACTCAAGTCAACTGCGGTTCATGCTTATATATCTAATATTTAATGATCTAAATTTTTTGTTCTTTTTCTGTGTGATAATATTATGAACAAAAAGCGACATTAAAAGTTCTTTGAGCGATATTTATTTTAATTGGTGGACTATATTTTTGTGCTCGTTATCAATTAATACGCTTAATGAGTTTAAAACTTAATCGTTTGGATCTTTATTGTGTTGGGACTAATTTCCAAAAAGCTGATGCTTCGACCCGTGGAAAGTTTTCTCTCTCAAGGCATTCTCAGACTCTACTTTTAGAGGATGCTAAAGAAAATGGTCTGGACGGGGTACTTGTGCTGTCTACATGTAACAGAACTGAGATAACTGCCTTTGCAGAGAATGCTGATACGATAATTGATCTTTTATGCAAATACTCAAAAGGTTCTGCTAAGGAATTTTCGAAAATATCTACAGTATTTACAAATGAGGAGGCTGTAAATCATTTTTTTAGGTTAGGAAGTGGTCTTGAAAGCCAGATTTTAGGGGATTATGAGATAATTGGACAGCTTCGCAATGCTTTCAGGTACTCAAAGGAACACGGGACTACCAACGCTTATTTTGAGCGACTTATGAATAGCGTTACTCAAGCGAGTAAACAGGTTAAAAACGAGACCAAATTAAGCTCCGGAACTACATCAGTATCATATGCTGCTGTGCAATTCATAATGGAAAATTATCCAGATTATGATGTAAAAAATATTTTATTATTTGGTCTTGGGAAAATAGGAAGGCATACTTGTCAAAACCTAGCAGAGCATACTGACAATAGGAATGTTTCTCTGATCAACAGGTCTGAAGATAAACTAAACAACTTTATCGATAAATATCCCTTTATTCGAAAAGCAAGTTTTGTGAAGCTCGCTGATGAAGTTCATGATGCAGATATATTGATTGTCTCCACAGGTGCGGATTCCCCTACAATAACTCAAGATCATATTTTGAAAGGAAAAGAACTTATTATCCTAGATTTATCTATGCCTGCAAATGTTTCTTCTGAGGTAGGAAATATGGAGAATGTCACTTTGGTTAATGTGGATAAATTATCAAGAATAACAGATAAGACCTTATCCTTACGTCAAGGAGAAGTTCAATTTACAGAGGAAATTCTGAGAACTCATGAGAATGAATTTCTTGAATGGGCAAGTTATCGTCGATTTACCCCAGCTTTAAATGCGTTTAAAGAATCGCTTCATTTAATTAAACAGGATGAGATTAACTTTCACAAGAAGAAAACTGAGAATTTTAACGTTAGTCAAGCGGAAATAATTTCCTCAAGATTGATCCAAAAAATAACCTCTCAATTTGCAAAGCACCTAAAAGAAGATGGCGCTTCGGCTGATCAGAGTATTGCTCTCATTTCTAAGGTGTTTGGAATAGCTGATGAGCAGAGTAATTAAAATTGGAACACGGAAGAGTAAATTGGCTCTTTGGCAGGCTAATCAGGTTAAAAATAACCTGGAAAGGCTTCATTTTGTCTGTGAAATAGTTCCAATCGAATCCCAGGGAGATATACAAGTAGAAAGACCTCTTCACGAACTTGGAATTACAGGAATATTCACGAAGACATTAGATATAGCCTTGCTAAATAAAGAAATTGACTTAGCAGTGCATTCTTTAAAAGATGTGCCCACAATTCTCCCTAATGGAATCATTCAGTCTGCTGTACTCGAGCGTTTTAATCCTAGTGATGTGGTTGTTTTTAGAAATGAAAAAGATCTAAAGGATTATTCAAATTCAATCATTGCAACGGGTAGTCTTAGAAGGAAGGCTCAGTGGCTAAATCTCTATCCAAAGAGTGAAATAGTTGGTCTTCGAGGAAATATTGACACAAGGCTAGAAAAAGTGAAAAAATCAAATTGGACAGGAGGCATATTTGCAGGAGCTGGATTAGATCGACTAGGAATAAAGCCAAATAACTCAATGACATTGTCTTGGATGATTCCTGCACCTGCTCAGGGTGTAATAATGCTCGCAGCAAGGGAAAATGATGATTTTGTGAATAATGCTTGTAGCTCACTCAATCATATGGAAACGCAAATATGTTCTAGTATCGAAAGAGATTTTTTGAAAAAACTCGAAGGCGGATGTACTGCACCGATAGGAGCTCTAGCAACAATTAACAACAAAACAAAGCATATCGATTTTCAGGGAATACTGCTCTCTCGTGACGGGAAAAAGAAACTTTCTGTGGAGATGTCATGTGAGTTACAAAATCAATCCGGATTCGGCGAAAAATGTGCTCAGGAAATATTAAATCAAGGAGGAAAGGAATTGATTAAAAATGATAATGAAGAGATATTTTCATTTTATTCGACCAAGAAACTTTCAAGCCGTCAAAAAAGAATGTTACCTGAAAATATTCACTTTGAGGATAGAGATTTTATAGATGTTAGTTTTATTGATATTCCAGAGGAAGTATTAAAAATCAAAAATAAGAATGTTATTATCACTAGTAAGAATGGTGTGGAGTCTATAATGAGATCTTCACGGTCCTTTAAACTAGATATTGAAAATATTTTCTGCGTCGGTGAAAAAACTAAAGAGTTAATTGAGCAAAACATCGGAAAAGTTAAGCTTTGGAAAAAAAACTCAAAAGAATTGGCTTTGGAAATGACTAAGATAATCTCTGGTCAAAAAGCAATTTATTTTTGTGGTAATCTTCGATTAGACACGTTACCGGCTTATTTAAAGGAAAATAATATTTTAGTGGAAGAGATAATTTCATACTCTACCAGATTTAATCCAACTGTTTTAGATCAAAACTTCTCAGCGGTTTTATTTTTTAGTCCATCAGCAGTTAAAAGTTTCATGATTTTGAATTCAGCCAAAGCATTAGCTCTATGCATCGGCGAGGAGACGGCATTAGAGGCTCGAAAATATTTTTCCAATGTTCAAATCGCAAATACACCAGATTCGGATAGTTTATTGGAATTGTTAAATATAAATATTAAAAAAAATATAGTTCGTTCATAGAATGGACATTCTTGCATAGGATAATAAAAAAGAGAAATATGCTTCGAACAAGAAGACTCCGGAAATCCCAAGCGATCCGAAACTTAGTTAGAGAGACGAAATTATCGGTTGACGATTTTATATACCCATTGTTTATTGAAGAAGGGGAAAATATTGAAACTGAAATATTATCAATGCCGGGTATTAAAAGGTTTTCTCTAGACAGAATCTCAAAAGAACTAGATGAATTAGTCGCCTTAAAAATCTCTTCAGTTCTTTTATTTGGAATACCGGACAAAAAAGATAACGAAGGCACTGAGACATGGAATGATAATGGTATTATTCAAAAGGCTATTCGCTTTATAAAAAAGAAATATCCGGAGCTGTTAATTGTCACGGATGTTTGTTTTTGCGAATACACTTCTCACGGTCACTGCGGGGTAGTTCAGGAAAATGATGTAGATAATGATCTGACTTTACTGAATATTTCAAAACAAGTTATATCTCATGCAAATGCGGGAGCAGACATGATAGCGCCATCAGGAATGATGGATGGTACCGTAGAGACGATTCGTGAGACTCTCGATGAGAATGGTTTTACCGACTTGCCTATTATGGGTTATTCCGCTAAGTATTCTTCATCTTTCTATGGACCTTTTAGAGATGCTGCAGGTTCGACTCCAGGTTTCGGTAATAGGAACACATATCAAATGGACCCAGCAAATAGAAATGAAGCCATGCGAGAAGCTGATTACGACGCGCAGGAAGGGGTGGATATATTAATGGTTAAGCCTGCTATGACATATCTTGACATTGTTAGGGATTTGAAAAATACTTTTGATTTACCTATCGCTTGCTATAATGTGAGTGGTGAATATTCAATGATAAAAGCAGCATCAAAAAACGGATGGATTGATGGAGATGCTGTTATGATGGAAACTCTACTTTCAATGAAAAGAGCTGGGGCAAGTATCATAATAACATATTTTGCTAAAGAGGCTGCAAGAATTCTAGATTCCAAGAACTAATATCAACGAAGTCATGAAGTTTGATAAATCATTAAAGTTTTATAATAAAGGTTTAGAACACCTTGTTGGCTCTGTTAATTCTCCAGTTAGAGCATTTTCCTCAGTTGGAGGAAATCCTCTATTCATTAAAAAAGCAAAAGGAAGTAAAATCATAGATGTTGATGGAAATGAGTATGTCGACTTGGTTCTCTCTTATGGACCAATGATACTTGGTCACCGTCATAAAAGAGTGCAAAGAAATATTTCAAAGGCCTTAAAAAAGGGATATTCATTTGGGGCATCTACCGAGAAAGAAATAGAATTAGCAGAGCTTGTTTGTGATGCTTTTCCTGGAATGGATAAAGTTAGGTTTGTGAACTCTGGAACTGAAGCAGTTATAAGTGGAATTAGACTTGCAAGAGCTTTTACAGGCAGAGATAAGATTATCAAATTTTCAGGATGCTACCATGGTCATCAAGACGCCCTTTTGGTCGCCGCAGGTTCGGGTCTTGCTACACTTAGTTTACCCGGGAGCAAGGGAGTCCCTGATGCCGCTGTTGAGAATACTCTAATATCTTCGTATAACGATATTGATAGTGTCAAGAAGCATTTCGCGGAGCATGACGATATTGCAGGTGTGATAATTGAGCCTGTAGGAGGTAATATGGGTGTCGTTGTTCCACAAGGTAATTTTCTCGAAGAATTAAAACAGTTAACTGTTGAAAATGGTTCTTTATTGATTGCAGACGAGGTGATGACTGGCTTTCGGTCAAAGTTTGGAGGAGCTCAAGAGTTATTAAATGTTGCGGCAGACATAACCTGTCTTGGTAAAGTGATTGGTGGAGGTCTTCCTGTCGGTGCTTATGGAGCAAGAAATGAAATAATGGCAATGGTTGCGCCACTAGGCGAAATGTATCAAGCCGGCACTCTTTCTGGGAACCCAATAACCATGGCGGCAGGAATATCTACTTTAAATGAATTGAAAAGACAAAATCCCTATGAAAAATTCAGTTATATCGCTCATACAATTCAAACCTATTTAGAAAATAGCGCAGAGAAACATGGTATTGAGATTACGGTGAATAGATTTGGATCAATGATGAATCCATTTTTCACCAACAAAAAAGTAAATAATTTGAAAGATGCTCAGACATCAGATCAAGGAAAATTTGCAATATTTTTCTGGGAGATGTTAAGAAATGGAGTTTTTCTACCTCCATCTCAATTTGAAGCTTGGTTCTTGTCCTCTGCAATGACCGGTAGAGATATGAAAAATATAGAAAAAGCTATTGATAAAGGAATGATAGCAGTATCAAATTCAATGTAAATGTTAAAAAACGATTTATTTCTTCGAGCACTAAAAGGGGAGAGTGTTTCTCGACCTCCGGTATGGATGATGCGTCAGGCAGGCAGATACCTACCTGAATTTATGGAAATTAAAAATAAATACGACTTTTTCACAAGATGTCGAACCCCAGAATTAGCATCAGAAATCACAATTCAACCAATCCGGAGATTTGGAATGGATGCGGCTATCTTGTTTTCTGACATATTAGTAATCCCTCAGGCTATGAATTTAGAAGTTCAAATGAAACCTGACTTTGGCCCATACGTGCCCCATCCTGTTAGGAATCAACAAGATGTCGAAAATATTATTGTCCCAGATGTTAACATAGAATTAAATTATGTGTTCGAAGCAATAAAGGCCACTAGGGAAAAACTAAATAATGAAGTACCATTGATTGGTTTCGCTGGTTCTCCATGGACACTTTTGTGCTACATGGTTCAAGGACAGGGGTCTAAGACTTTTGATAAAGCCAAAGAGTTCTGTTTTACAAACCCCTCTGCTGCTCATGCACTTTTGCAAAAGTTAACGGATACAACAATTGAATACTTAAAAGCGAAGATAACAGCAGGAGTTGATGTTGTTCAGATTTTTGACTCATGGGGAGGTTTGTTATCTCCATCAGATTACAAGGAGTTTTCGTGGAGTTATATTCAGCAAATTATTGATGCAGTGAAAAAACATGCACCCGTAATTATTTTTGGAAAAGGTTGCTGGTTTGCTTTAGGAGAGATGTCAAAGTCTGGCGCTTCTGCTTTAGGAGTAGATTGGACATGTTCAGCCAGAAATGCAAGATATCTGTCTGGTGGTAATATAACGTTACAAGGAAATCTTGATCCCTCGAGATTACTCTCTTCTCCATCTCAAATAAGAAAAATGGTAGATCAAATGATAAATGATTTTGGAAAAGATAAATACATTGTCAACCTTGGTCATGGGATATTGCCAAATATTCCTTTAGATAATGTTAAAGCATTTATTGATGCTGTGAAAGAATATAAAAATTGACATTGATTTTTTACTTTGAACGATGAAAAAGCTGTTTCATAGTTATATTATTGAATTACAAGATCGTATATCCAGTAAACTTGAGGAAGTCGATGGAAAAGGTCAATTTCATGAAGATTCATGGGAAAGGCCAGGTGGAGGTGGAGGAAGAACACGCGTACTAGAAGATGGTGATATTTTTGAAAAAGCTGGAGTAAATATATCTGCAATTAATGGCTCCTTGCCGGAGGCTTTAAAGAAGCAATTTAAAGTAGATGAAGGAGATTTTTTTGCGTGTGGACTTAGCATAGTGATTCATCCAAAAAACCCATTTGTGCCAACAGTTCACGCGAATTGGAGGTATTTTGAAATGTACAATACTGAGGGTGAAATTGTCCGTCAATGGTTTGGAGGTGGTCAGGATCTAACGCCATATTATTTTTTTAAGGATGATGTCATTCATTTTCATAAAAATTGTAAAAAGGTATGTGATAAATACAGTTCAGATTTTTATAATGAATTTAAACAGTCCTGCGATGAATACTTTTGGAATACACATCGAAATGAATCAAGGGGAGTAGGAGGATTATTCTTTGATTATTTGAAAGAAACTAATGAATTCTCTATTCAAGATAGGTTTGACTTCGTTTGTGCGGTTGGAAATAATTTTTTAGAAAGTTATCTGCCAATCCTAAATATTAGGAAGCACACTTTGTTTTCTGAAGAAAATAAATTGTGGCAAGAGATTCGAAGAGGTCGTTATGTAGAATTCAATTTGGTTCATGATCGGGGAACGTTATTTGGTTTAAAAACAAAGGGTAGAATTGAAAGTATACTAATGAGTCTTCCCCCAAAGGTTCAGTGGAGGTATGACTACTCTCCTGAAATAGGAAGTAAAGAGGCAGAGTTATTGGATATTCTTTCAAAGCCAATAAATTGGCTAAAATCATGAATGCGAAATACAGTATTTAATAGTTATTTGTGAAATGGTTCACTAAAAAAACAAACTAATCCAAAACATGATAAAAATTCGAAACCTCTCCAAAAAATTTGATGACTTAATGGCGCTTAGTAATCTTTCCTTTGATGTTAAAGAGGGCGAGATATTATGTCTTTTAGGCGCAAACGGAGCTGGGAAATCTACTACTATAAATATTCTTATTGGTGAATGCAACAATCGTCATCATTGCATTGACAATATTTTAGATTGTAGATGTGTAAACCGCAGAGAGAGGCAGCTGCAATGTATGAGAATGCTTCTGCAATGACAAAGACCTCGAATAGTTCATTTAAAATAAATCCGGATAGTGATATCCATGAAAAAATTAATAACCATTTAATGTAGCCATTAGTTGAATTCTGAAATGAACGATAAACAGCCAATCCAGAGAAAGCTAGGAACACATAATTTAAGGACTTCCATGCTTCAGGGGTGAGAAAACTAATATTTAATAATTGGGCCTGCGTTAAAAATAATAACGGTGTGATGGCACAATGGATAATGCAAACGGAACTTGCAAATATTCCTAGATAGTCTGAATTAATTTTGATAGCTCTCATCTTTGAATAAAATAGATGGCAAATTTACATAATTTTCAGTTATGTATTTTTGTTATCATACCGAAAACTAAAATTGTGGTGAGTCTACGCTTTACTTTATATATTTAGATTCTTTAAAAGAAAATATGAAAAATATAATCTTTGTTTTTTTAGTCTTATTTTCATTTTCTATGCAGTCTCAGAATCTTGAAATAATCAATTCGGAAAATGCCAAGGGAATGGATAATTGGAGAATTATCAACGATAATGTGATGGGTGGTATATCAAATTCCACAATGTCTCAAAATTCTTCTGGGGAGTTAGTCTTTAAAGGGAGTGTATCACTAGAAAATAATGGGGGATTTGCATCATGCAGGTTGGATATTAGTGGCATTGATTTAGTAGGAGTAAGTTCATTTGATCTAAAGGTAAAAGGTGATGGGAAGATTTATCAATTTAGAGTTGGAACGATAAATAATTATGCCAATTATTGTTTTGACTTTGAAACTAAAAAAGATCAATGGATAGAAGTCAATATTCCCATCGATAGGTTGAAGCCAAGAATAATGGGTAGGTATTCTCCACAATCCCCTGAGTTTAAAATTGAGAACACGAGGAGGATTGGATTTTTAATTTCAAATAAGCAGGAAGGTGAATTTAATTTAGAAATAATGTCTGTAAAGGGAGATCAAGCAGGGATAAATTTATAAATACAATTCTTTGTGAAATCTCAAAATATTAATCAATAAAACTTATTTCATGGATATTTATCAAATTTCATTTTTAATTTCTACTCTTTGGGTAGGTCCTTTTTGGATTGCTATGTTAGTAAATCCAGAAAAAGAAAAAACGAAAAATTTACTTAGAGAACCCTTGTTCTTTGCCGGGCCGATAATTTTTTGGTTTATTCTTAATCTTTTAAATCCTCAAGGATTGATGGATATTTTTAAATCCCAACCGGAGAGTGCTGGTTTTCTAGAAAGCCTTGGGTCCTTACTAGCCACGAAGGCAGGGGTTTCCGCTACATGGGCTCATATGGTTGTAGGAGATATTTTCGTTACAAGATGGATCTGGAGTAAAAGTCTTGAGATTAAATGTAATTTATGGGTAATGCGCTTATCAATATTTTTTGGTGTCATTCTGATGCCCCTGGGACTGGCAATCTTTACAATTGCAAATCTTTTGAAAAGATCCGATAAGGATTAATAAAGACATTTAAAAACGGAAACAAACGCCGGGTAATTCTTTCAAGGCGTGTGCTAAGTGAGCGCCTTAAGAAGCGTTACTAATAATATAATCGATAATTATAATGGGATTTAATATAGTATTGGTTGAGCCGGAAATTCCAATGAATACTGGTAATATTGGACGTTTAAGTTTGGCATCAGGATCAGTTCTGCATTTAGTAAAACCTTTTGGCTTTGAATTAAGTGATTCCAGATTGAAGAGAGCTGGGCTGGATTATTGGCAGCATATTTCCTTAAAAACGTATGAGAGCTTAGAGGAGTTTCTATCAATCAATAAGGATCAAGATATGGTCTACCTCTCAAGCCATGGTGACAGGGATCACTATTCTATCGATTACAAGGACAACATGTTTCTAGTGTTTGGGAAGGAGTCTGTGGGTTTGACAAAGGATCTAATCTCGGAAAATGCAGACAAATGTTTTAAAATACCTATATATAGTGAGCATATTAGAAGTTTGAATCTTGCAAATGCAGTTAGTATAGTTGTGTATGAAGGGTTAAGGCATTTATTGACGAAATAATAATTGGACTCTAAAAAACCCAGCTTTTGTCTATTTTTTTCATCTGAGCTTTGCATGGATAATGATTGTCTGCAAGATTCTAATCGTTACGATTTTCTTCATATTTAATGAACAAATTAATCCATATTGACCGTGATAACCGAAATAAATATGGACTCAAGCAAATTAAAGAGAGCAGGCCTATAATTAAGTAAAATTCTAATGAAAATTCAGGATAAAAAATCACTAAAGAAAAATAGACAACTGTAAGCCAGGCTATGGATGTTGCATATGATACATACATAGCCCCATAGTAGAAACCCGGTTCTAAACTTAATCCTTGTTCACATTTAGGACAGGATTCGGGCATATCAAAGTATCCAGCAACCTTATATATTCTTTTTTCAATAAATAAGTCTGAATCATGACATTTTGGACATTTTAAAAAAAGTATGCTGTAAAGTTTAGAACCTTTTTTAAACATATCAGATGTTATTGTTTTTAAAGTAATGAATATAAAAAAGCCACCCATGCAGGGTGGCCTTTAAAAAAAATAAAATTAAGATTTGAGAAATTAATTAATTTCTTATCAGTTTAGAGGTTTTAACTCCTTTATCTGTCTCAATTCTAACGATGTAAGTCCCTCTAGCCCAAGATGCAGTTTGAATCTCCGTTTGAGAACTCTGAATATTTTCCAAAGCATAAACAGGACGTCCTAGTACATCATAAACACTTACTGAAGTAATTATTGCTCCTTGGCTTGAGATTAGAGAACTGTAAGTAGATGGATTTGGACTAACTGAGATGTTAAAGTCAGGAAGTTCATCAGCACCAACAGAGTATCCGGCAGCATTCATAGCCTTTCCTACTCTTGGAAGGGTATAAGCCATTATCGTATCGATATAAGCCATTGATTGTGCTTTGATATTTGGGTTTGTCTCGTTCACCGACAAAGGATCATTCGCATCCCACCAATCCCATGGATTTGAATTAACTCGGAAAGGCATAGCTGGATTTGGAGGAACCATATTGAAAGTATAAATATTTTCCTCATTTCCAATATTGTAAGAATTTGAGCGAGCGAGTACTGAATGTGGGTCCATCATCATTGATGATCCTAAAACAGTATTGTTTCCTAAAGTGTTGGCAACTTTTGCTGCAGTATGGCTTCCAGCTACTTCAACAACAGGAAAAAATGCTCCAGCTATTGGAACATTAACCATCCCTCGGTAATATGGAGCATAGAAGTCATAGCGGCTATGGAATGAAATTGATGGCGCATCACCCGCTGAAGTCCATGCAGAATCTGCTAATGCACCGCCGAGGTTTATTGTAAGATTTACATTGTCAGGTGCTCCTACAGCATTGGCAATATTTCTTCCAGGTTGTGTAAGGTCAATTATTGGTAATCCAGTTGTTGAATCTGATCCGATAATTGTTGCATATCCTCCAATTCCGTTCCAGTCTCCTACGATTGCAGTATCGATATATGGGTCACCAGCACTAACTGTACCCCCATAAATTCCTGGACCTGCTGCTGTATATTGAAATTTTGTTGGACTAGCTACTTCAGCATAATCATCAAGAGTACTGTAAGCTAAAGCTACATAACCTCCTGAACCAGACCCGAGAAGGGTAATGAAGTTCGGATCCATTCGCCATGCGTTATTTCCATAGGCTCTTCCGCGCAATGAACGTACACATGCCTTAGTATCTTGAATTGCTCCATATACTGCAGCTAAGTTAGTTCCACGTCTAAGATCAAGATTGGTAGAATTCGCTAGCCAACCCACACGGTATGAAGCAGAAATTGCGACAAATCCTCTCTTAGCAAATCGCATTGCTATTTCAACCATTACAGAATCTGTTCTTTCTCCAAGTGGAGACGCTAATCCTTTCGGTAGAAAAGATCCAGTGTGCAAAAGTACCACAACAGGCCTTGCGGTTACTGCATCTATGCTTGTATCCGGCATGTATACATCATGAAACTGGGGGATTACTTGAGGCCCTCCAAAGGCTGCTGGCACATACTGACTGAAGTTAATGCCATATACGACATCTGAAAGTACGGTTATCTCAGTATCAGTAAAAACCTCGTCGACATATCGTTCCTGCGCATTTGCATTTAGATTGATCAAACAAAAAAGAATGATCAAGTTTTTTAATGAGTATAAGTTTTTCATATTATTTATTTAATGAATAAGTGTCGAAATTACTATTTTAATTTTTAATTCTCTTAAAATTATTCTAAACTGCATGTTAAGGCTAAATAAGTAAGTCTTCCAATTGCGGGACCTCCGTATACTTGCACAACTTTTTGGTTAAAAATATTACTACTGCCAATTTTTAAAATCCACTTCTTTTCTTTTGAAGTCCAAGATAACTGGGCATCCGTTAGTCGATAGCTAGGAATTCTTCCGGTAAATTGAGGGGAGCCCTCAAATAGAAATCCCTGAACATACTTGTGGGTAATCATATATCCTATTTTTCCATTTTTTATTTTCCAATCAAGATCTCTTGCAGAAAAGGATAAATTATACTTATTTTCTGGAGTATTGTAAGCAGGTATAATAGGATCATCTATTGCAGAGTTCAATACATTCCAGGTATAGTTTCCTGCAATGGTGTAATTAGAAAAATAATAGTTTGTTCCGACGCTAAACCCTTGAGTAGTTACTTGCTCCTGAGCATTGGAAGAGATTCTATATGCCTGAACATCTTTTAATCGGTTTGCAGCGCTCCCTCCTGGATCATCTTCAATCTTTAAGGCAACATGATAACCAATAAAATCTTTATACCAACTATAGTAGTATGTTGCATCGACATAAAATCTTTCCCACCATGTACTTCTGTATCCAACTTCAATATTTTTTACTTTCTCAGGCAGAACTCCCTTCATACCGTAATAATTCCAATCCCATGCCGCTCTTTCTTGCACTCCTGCCTCTAAAAAATCTCCCACCTCTGAAATGGTAATCAGGGAGTCATAACCATTTAAATTTCCTATAAGAGTTGCTCTTCCTACATTATAAAATAGATATTGATCCTGTAAAGTAGGATTTCTAATTGCAGATGACGCTCCCGCTCTCCAAACTGTTTTTTTATTTGGCCTGTATACCATAGACATTGCGGGGGAGGCAAGCCATGAAAAATTTTGATTTTTATCTAGTCTCAAGGTTATATTCATCGAGAGTTTTTCTGTTTCTTTCGAATATCCAGAGAAAAACCCAAACTCTGATACTTGAAGCTTTCTGCCATTGGTATCGCTAAATATTGTGCCTCTCGAATTGGGGTTGTAGCTCCGGTAGTTACCACCGATAGAAATATTTCCATATTCGGAGAAATCAAATTTTCTTTGAAACTGAACATGTGATAAAGCTGATCGATCATAAAATCTTGAACCTCCTAAATGAAAAGGGGTAGAAATGATGGATTGTCTCAAAGCGTTAAATGCCTGTGATCCAGGAATAAGCGAGCTATCAGGGTCATATGCAGCACTCATCATAGCTCTATTTTCTTCATGATAAGCAGCAAACTCGTCAGGATATAAGTCCCTTAGCAAAGACATTTGTTGTTCAAATTCTTCGTTTGATAAATTATCTGCTGGATATCCAGGGAGGTTTTTGACTTTTGATTTCTGAAAAATATTCCAAAATGAGCGGTACTGCTGTGCCCAGAAACCCTCATCAAGAATGGAATCTTGCATTTTTAGTGCCGTAAAA
>CAJWXO010000016.1 GCA_913049755.1 uncultured Cryomorphaceae bacterium | reverse complement strand
TTGATGTATTTCTTTTTTAACATGTTTTATTGCGCCTTTTAATACTAGAGGAGTTGTTCTGGAATGAATGTTCATTTCCCCTTTCCAATTTGAAGCGTGTCGATCTGCTAATCGTTCGAATTCACTGTGACTTATGCCTCCAACAGATGATAATACGGCTCTCTCTGGAGTATAATTTCGCTTAACAAATTTTATTACTTGTTCTTTCGAAAAGCTTTGGACTGATTTTTCAGTACCAAGAATATTTCTACCTAGCGGATGATCAGGATATAGTAGAGAATCAAATTCATCAAATATTAATTCAGAAGGGCTGTCCCGATAGGAGTCTATTTCATCAAGAACAACTTCCTTCTCTTTTGGTATTTCTCTGTCAGGAAAGGTTGCGTTTTGAACTATATCAAATATTAATTCCATCGATCTTTCATAGTGTTCACGCAAAAAGCTGGCATATAAAGTAGTTTCTTCCTTCCCCGTGTATGCATTTAGTTCTCCTCCTACATCTTCTATTCTGGAAATGATATGGAAAGCTTTTCGCTTTTTTGTCCCTTTAAAAAGAAGATGCTCAATAAAATGTGCTAGTCCTTCTTCCTCTGGACTTTCATCTCTAGATCCTGCTTGAATTATTAGTCCAATATGGCCGGTAGGAGATCTTACTTCTTGATGAATCCATCGAAGACCGTTTTTTAGGATTCCAGTTTTAAAGGGGATTTGCTTCATGTATAATTACTGCAAGGATGCCAAAAATGCCCCTTAATATTAGGTGATTTAATCTTTTAACCATTTATCGAGCCAAGAGAAAAACTCACTATGCCAAACAAGGCCATTTTGCGGGTTCAGAATCCAATGACCTTCGTTTTGAAAGTGTAAAAACCTAGATGGAATGCCTCGCAATTGAGCAGCCTGATATGCTTCTATTCCTTGGTTTACCGGTACTCTAAAGTCTTTTCCTCCATGAATAACAAGTAACGGTGCAGTCCAATTTTGAACGAAATTTCTAGGGTTAAAATCTGTGTAAGCTTTCGGGACACTAGCTTGCCAGTAGGGCCCTCCGACATCTTTATTTGCAAAAAACATTTCTTCCGTACTAAGATACCAGCTCTCCATATTGAATAGCCCACAATGAGATATTAGAGCTTTGAATCTATTTTCATGAATACCCGCTAGCATGTATACAGAATACCCACCATAGCTAGCACCTATGGCTCCAAGTTTATTTTCATCAACATATGATTCTTGTGCAAGAGTGTCTATGGCAGTTAGGTAATCACGCATAGCTTGTCCACCCCAATCATTTGATATTTGTTCATTCCATTCTTTTCCAAATCCTGGAACACCATGCCGATTGGGTGCCACTACGATATAGCCTTTTGCTGCCATGAGTTGGAAATTCCAGCGAAAGCTATAAAATGAACTTATCGCAGCTTGAGGACCGCCTTGGCAGTATAGAAGGGTTGGATATTTTTTTTCTACATCAAAATTTGGAGGGAAGAAAACCCAAGTAAGCATTTTTTTACCATCACTTGTAGTTATCCATTTTTTTTCCACATTGCCAATTTCAATTGAATCATATATGCTTTTATTCACTGTTGTTAATGGAGTGGGTGTGACATATTTTTTGCTATTGATTTTAAAAATCTCGGTGGCATTATTGTGATCTTGACGCTCGGATATTATTAATTCACCACTTACTCCAAATTTCCCATAATTGAAATCACCATTAGTAAGTTCTTTAATCCTTCTTGCAGCAAGTCCATTTTTGCCCTTAATTAAATCTAACCGCCGAATTTGTTGAGTAGCCTCTGTAGTTTCATTATAAATGATAGTTTTATTATCAATCCATTTGTAACTATTTATATATTCTGCTGGAATTATGGGAGTTATAATACGTTTTTCACCAGATTGATCTGTTGGAATAACATATAGTTGATTAATATCACTTTCATAGCCATCTTCAGGCATCGCTGTGAATGCTATATTTTGTCCATCAGGAGAAAATGTAGGGTTATTGTCATAACCTTCTAGACCATTTAATGTACTAGTTCTTTTAGTTTCTCGATCGTATAAAAATATTTTTGAATTTGTATGAGTAGTAAAATATTTCCCAATCAGTTTTTTACTAGCATACAAAATATACCTTCCATTTGCACTTACATCAAAACTTTCCGACCCACCAAAAGGTGGCATAGGAGAATGAAATCTTTCACCTTCCATAATATCTGTATAATTTTTTTTAGGTGATTTATTATTTAAGTCTATTATCGAAAAAGCAATATGATTATAACTGTAGTCTGTCCATCTATCCCAATGGCGATACATTAAATCATCATGTATAGAATATTCTGCCATCGGTTTGTCAGGATGTCTCTCTAATGGAGTTTCATCTAATTTTACTCTTGTTGAGAAGGTTAAGAGAATTCGGCCATCATCTAGTTCTACAATTTTAGCATTATCAATGCCACCTTTTATTGCTGTTAATTTTTTTGCTTCTCCAGCATTTTCGGAATCAACTTTTGAAATATATAATTGGCCTTTTTGTATATAAACGTAACTGTTTCCTCCTCTTACTAAAAAACTAGAATATTTACTAGTTTTTGAATCAGTAAGTTGAGTGGTTTTGTTACTTTCTAAATCAGCTATGAATAGCTCACGATTTCCCTTATTCTCCTTAAGATTATAATTGGTAACTCCAAAAAGAGCCTTGCCATTTGAAACATGATCTAGACTAACACGACCCAGCTCCCAGAGAGTCTCTGAAGTCATTTTAAGAGTTTTATTTTTTGACTCTTGCGCACTGAGCATAATTGGTATAATTGCTATAAATAAAATAGTGATGAAATTCCTCATGATACTTTTATTTTTTATTGATATCGATAATGTCTAACATGGTTCGGAATGCTACAAATTTCCCTCCATAAAGTTTCTCTGTTTTATTTCTAAGGTTTGGAGCATATAGTTGTTCATAAAGCTGATAATCAGCAAGTTCATTAAATAAATATTGAATTGAGTAAGTCGTGCCAGATTCTTCATCAATTACAACTCGCGCAAACCTGGATTCTATAAATAATCCCGTAGAAAGTACTTCTGGGATATGAATGGATCGCATCCAATTTTTCCATTCATCATGAACAGAGTCATCAATATTAATGGTTACATTATAAATGTGCATTATTATATTTTAGGGAGTTTAATGAATCCAATTATCCCAAATTAATTGAAGATGATTATCGATACTGTCATGGTTCTCCATTGAGTTAAGTATGTAATTGATTCGATTATTTAGATCGGCTAGGTACGGAATGATAGCATTTTTTTCATTTTCAATTGATTTTAAGGCTTCATTTTTTTCAATCCTATGATTTTTAATATCATACCTCAGATCATTTATTTGTTTAGAATCAAATTCAATTCTAGCCTCAATTTCATTCGCTGATAAAAAATCATGGAACCGAATCATTTCTTTATGGCGAATTTTTAGCATTTCGAATTCATTTGTAAAATAAATTTTATTTTCCGCGCTATATGTTTTGTTTTGGGAAATTTCTAGATGCCTTTGAAGATCTTTTAATGTAGTTTCAAAACCTCTGTCATAAAGATTGTTAATTAAATTTTTCGAATCGTTTAAATTTTTTTCGAGTTGATTTAAGTCTACCAAAAGAGAGTTGCTACAAGAGCATAAAATAGATGTAAAAATAATTGAAAAAAATAGTCTCATGAGATATTTTTAAACCCAGTGTATTTATGCAAAACAGTCGGTATTGTGATTCCTTCGGGACTTTGATTATTTTCAAGAATAGCAGCCATTATTCTGGGTAGAGCAAGGGCAGAACCATTTAAGGTGTGTGCAAGTGAAATTTTATTATTATCCTTTCGGTAACGAAGTTTAAGTCTATTTGTTTGAAATGTTTCAAAGTTAGAAACTGACGATACTTCAAGCCATCGTTGCTGTGCAGCTGACCAAACTTCAAAATCATAAGTTAGAGCAGAAGTGAAACCCATATCACCACCGCATAATCTAAGTAGGCGGAATTGCAATCCTAAATCCTTTAAAATTCCTGCGACATGATTAACCATAGTGTCTAGCCTTTGGTATGAATCATCAGGATTATCAATACAAACAATTTCAACTTTGTCAAATTGATGAAGCCGATTCAAACCTCTTACATCTTTTCCATATGATCCAGCCTCGCGCCTGAAGCATGGGGAATAAGCTGTCATCTTTATCGGCAGCTCAGATTCATCTAGAATCTCGTTCCTGTATAAATTGGTTAGCGGAATTTCTGATGTAGGTATTACAAAAAGGTTGTCATTTTGAATATGATACATTTGTCCTTCTTTATCTGGAAGTTGCCCAGTTCCAAAACTTGAATCTTCATTAACAAAATAGGGTGGTTGAATTTCTCTATAACCCTCTTGTGTATTTTTATCTAAAAAGAACTGAATCAATGCGCGTTGCAGCCTGGCTCCATTTCCTGTATATATTGGAAATCCTGCACCAGTAACTTTAACTCCTCGTTCGAAGTCAATAAGATTGTATTTGCTGGCTAATTCCCAATGAGGTATTAATCCATCAATTGATTTTATTTTGGTTTCCCCCCAAGTGCTAATTATTTCATTTTCTTTTGGAGACGAACCTTGCTTAACGCTGCTATGTGGAGTATTTGGGAGACTAAGTAATATTTCTTTTTCTTTTGTCTCAAGATTAAGCAGCGTTTTCTCTAAGATTAATAATTCTTTTTTAATCGATATTGTCTGGCTTTTTATTTCATTCACTTCTGAAGTTTTCCCATCACGAACTAATACTCCGATAAGTTTGGCTGTCTTATTTGATTCTGCTTTTAGGCTTTCTGTTTTATTTTGGATTTCTCTCCGCTCTTCATTTATCAGAAGAATTTTATCCACTATTGGTTTTGCGTCTATGTTGCGCTTTAACAACGCCTGGATAATATTTTCTGGATCTTGACGCAATAAATGTAATGATAGCATTTAGTAAAAATAAAAAACCCTCTACTGCAAATGCACCAGAGGGTATATAAATTATTGAAAAGTTATAAAATCAGGCTACACTAGTTTCGGAAAATGGGAGCACCGACACGAAACTCTTGTTACCAGCTTTTTTCTTGAAGTCAACAGTACCAGTTGTTAGAGCAAAGAGTGTATGGTCTTTACCGATACCTACATTTTCTCCTGGATGATGAGTCGTTCCACGTTGGCGAACTATAATATTTCCCGCCAAAGCCGCCTGGCCACCATAAATTTTAACTCCTAGTCGTTTACTTTCTGATTCGCGTCCATTTTTTGAACTACCTACACCTTTTTTATGTGCCATGATATATGAGTTTTATGCTTTTTTTGAAGCTGCTTTAATTGGAGCAGCTTTTTTTACTGGTTTTTTAATTGCTGTATCAGTAGTTTTATCACTTACCACAGCTTTTTTTGCTGGTTTTTTTTGTGCCGAATCCGCAGTTTTCTTAGTCGCCACCACTTTTTTCGTAGATTTTTTTGTTTCTACTTTCGGAGTTTCATCTGAAGTACTTCTTGCTGATTGCACTATCTTTTTTGAATCAGATAATTGAATATCCGTTATAGATATTTGTGTCATTGGTTGACGGTGTCCAGTCTTTTTTTCATAACCTTTCCTCCGCTTTTTCTTGAAGATTATGACTTTGTCAGCTTTGACATGACTTAAAATGCTTGCATTTACGCTTGCACCTTCTATAACTGGGGCGCCTACTGTTACTGTGCTTTTTTGTTCGGCAAGAAGAACGCGATCAAATTTTACTTTATCACCTTCGTTTCCTTCCAAACGGTGCACATACACACGTTGGTCTTTTTGCACTTTGTATTGCAGCCCTGCTATTTCTACTATGGCGTACATATGTACTGGGATTAGTTAAGGGGGGCAAAGATAGTTCTAAAACTTAAACAAACCACTCTCTATTTTTTGAAAATTATTACATTAAAAAATGATTGACTAGATCTTTATTTATCTATTATTTAGATTCTATGATGTTAAACTTATCTTCAGATAAACCTACTATAACACTTACTGAAGCGTCTCCTGTCAAGTTCAGCATAGTACGTACCATATCAATTATTCTGTCTACAGGGAATATAATTGCTATCCATGCAGGGTTAAGTCCAACACTTTCTAAGACTACGATTAACATAATCAACCCAGCACTGGGAACAGATGCTGCACCAATACTTGCAAGTGTTGCTGTAAATATAATTGTTGCTTGTTGTACGAGGGTTAAATCAATCATATGAAACTGCGCCATAAATATTACCGCTACACTCTGGTATAATGCTGTACCATCCATATTTACTGTCGCACCCACCGGCAAGACAAATGAACCAACTTCTTCATCCACTCCCAGATTATCGCGAACACAATCCATCGTTACAGGTAAAGTTGCAGCCGTGGAAGAAGTTGAAAATGCCAATATTTGAGCAGGTCTTATTCCTTTAGAAAAATATTTCCATGATTTAAAGAACCCTATTTTTGTTTTTCTATGTATCAGTGTTGCTACAACTAAGGGATAAAAAACGAAAATCATTAGTAACAAGGCAATAATAGTAATAACGGTGTAAGCACCTAGTGCTTTAAATATTTCCAGGAGCCTGCTTGGATCGTCCCCTGCCATTTCTGCCAATTTCCCTGCTAGAAGAGCAAATACAAAAACCGGTGCGCCTTTCATTATTATATCAACCATTTTTATAAAAATGTGACATCCGCTGTTTATAAAGCCAATCATATGCGAGGTCTTGGATTTTGGCAAGGCGACTAATGTTACACCAAAGAAAAGAGAGAAAAATATAATCTGCAGCATTAAGCTGCTATTGAAGGATACAAAAATATTGGAGGGCACCATATCAACAAAAAATTGCAGTGGGCCAGTTTTTTTTGATGATGAAGCTGCTGCAATTTTATTGTTTAATTCCTCATTTAAGCGTTGCTCTTTTAATGTCTCTCTGGCATCTGTTAAATATGATTTGAATTGAGCGTCTTCAGTTAATCTAATGTCATCAAAAAACTCAACTCCTTCCGTTTCATTAACCCATATTTCGTATGATAATCTATTAACTTTAAGTTGTTCTTGATCAGTTTGATATCCCGGCTGAAATGTGTTTGCAAAAAACAGTCCAACACAACATGCAATTAAAGTTGATGTAATATACAATGCAAGGGTCTTGACCCCCATTCTTCCTAGTGTCGCAGTATCATTTAATCCACTAATTCCTGAAATGATACTAAAAAGAACTAGAGGAATAGCAATAAGCTTAAGTAATCGAATAAAAATTTCTCCAGCTGGTGCAATCCAGTTAAGAGTAAAGTCACTCCATCCCATTGATGAACTCAACAAAGCCCAGAGAACACCTAATGTTAATCCGATTATAATTTGAATAGCTAGAGAGGGCTTTTTCATGAGGGGTGACTTTTAAATTAATCTAATTTGGTTTAATTATATTTTAACTAAAGCTCAAATATTGATTTTTTTTTTGGTTAAAAGAAATATCATTTTTTATTAACAATCCAAACGCCTGCAAGGATTACTATCATTCCTAAGAAATGATTTAAAAGCAAAACTTCCCCAAAAAATATACCCCATGCAAGAGCAACTATTGGAATTGCATATGTTGTGGATGCAGCAAAAATTGGAGTAGTAATTGATATCAGTTTGTTAAAGATTACCATCGCCAAAGATGTGGCGATAATTCCTAAAAAGACTATTGCCATAAATGGAGTCCATTCAAAAGAATCATATTCGAATCTTCCGGTAAAGTCTGTAAATATGAGAATAAATATGGAGGGAACGCTTGCCCCAAGCATGGCGAATAGAGTAATTGCGCGAGGAGAAAGGTGGTTCAATTTCGCAATAGAGTTAATACTTACCCCATAACATGCTGCACCAATTAATGCTAAGATGATATAAGGCCAATTATATCCCAAGATGGAATCAGTATCGAAGGGATTGATTAGGATTAATGTCCCTAACATACCTATGCTTACGCCTAGAATTTTTAGAGGTTTAAGTTTTCTGCCATAAAGAATTAGACCAACCAAAAGAGTAAATAGTGGTGTCATGGAATTTGTTATTCCTACTATTCCTGAAGGGATATAGTTGATCGCAATCGGAAATAGTACATAAGGAATTGAATTACCTAAAATTGCAATTACAATGAGATGCGGAATGTCTGATCTTCGAAATTCTTTAAAGCATGGATAAGCGAAAATCAAAGTAAATATTGCAGCAAAAATAACTCTTGCAGCTCCTATCTGAATAGCGCTAAACCCTTGTAGAGCATGCTTCATGATAATAAAGGAAGATCCCCAAATAAAAACAAGGCTAAAAAAAATGATCCAGGGTAAGAATTTGCTTTTCATAAGGCGGCAAAGGTAGATTACCTTTGTAGTCATGCGTCAACCACCTTCAACATTATGGACTTTTCTGTTAAGACGATTGTTACAGGTGTCTATAATATTGACTTTCCTTGTTATTCTAGCTGGTTCCATAGTCAGAATGACGGGCAGCGGTATGGGTTGTCCAGATTGGCCAAAATGTTTTGGTTTAATAATTCCACCGACGAATATTAATCAGATTTCTTGGTCTTCGAATTTATTTTACAGTGAAGGACAAATGGTAATTAAAGATCAGCAATTGTTAGTTGCAAATAAATCATTTAGTTCGGGTTTAGAATTTAATCCTTCTAATTGGAAAAGCTATGAGCGTCATGATTATGCAATATTCAATCCTGTTCATACATGGATTGAATATATAAATAGGCTACTCGGAGCATTACTTGGAATACCCATTTTACTCGCTTCAATTTTCATTTTTTTCCGATATCGTTCTCATCCAAAATGGTCATTAACTATGCTAGCTGTTCTCTGCATGCTTTTATTTGAAGCATGGCTGGGTAAAGTTGTTGTTGATGGTAATCTCATCCCACATCACATAACACTTCATCTGGCAGGCGCTTTTATAATTTTAGCGTTGCTTGCATTAATATATAGAAGTGTAAGTTCTGAATGGGAAACTCATGCCTTTGTTGCCGAACGAAATATCCAGGATTTAGCAAAAAATAGAAGTAAAGTTTTAAGAATTTATATTTTGATTTCTATTTTACTGGGAATTCAAATTATTCTAGGCACTCAAGTAAGGGAAGAAGTTGATGTACTGATGAAGACTTTTGGTGTTGGGGCTTCAAGATTAGGATGGGTAGGTGAATTGGGTTCAATTGTACTTTTGCATCGAAGTTTTTCGATTATAATGCTTATATCTTCTTTTTATCTTTTAAGATTATCAGAAGGTCTGGCTGGTTTGCGATTTAGAGCTGGTATCATATTAATTATTTTTATAGTAGAGGCCGCTCTGGGTGCAGTAATGTATTATTTTAACATTCCTAAAATAATTCAACCGATACATATTGTTCTCAGTGCAATAGCATGGTTTTTAATAATCGATGGATCCTTTAAATCTTGGTTAATGATTCGTGACTTTAAATAATATTTCAGGTGCTTTAAATATCTGAATTCCAATGAATTGATTTCATTATATTTATTACTTCCTGCTCAAGAAATTGGTTTATCGGTTTTAAGGAATCAGGATTCGGTTGAGCATATATGTAAGCCGCTCCACGAATAAAATTGGATATACTATCAGTCGCAAAAAATTGAATGCTAGATGCTGTATTTCCATAGATGCGAAATACCATTCCATTTACATTTCTTTCGGAATCTACATAGCTTTTTTGATCAATGCCCTCTGCCACCACAGAGTGTTTGAAGGTCATTTTATGGGCATCGTCAATTAATCGCGATAAATTTCCATTAATATTTTTATAGGTGATCTGGATTCTTCCATTGCAAAAAGGGTAAAATATATCTCCCCAGCCTAATTCCGATTTATTAATCCAATGTCCATTGCTACTGTGAATGAAGTCAAATGGTAAATTAAGATTGTTTAATTTTAACTCTACGGAGCTGTCTTTAGGTATCGTGAGTCTCATAAAACCATATGGTCTGAGATCTTTAGAATTTGAAGATGATGAAAAGAAACGATGAAAACTGATTGCTATAAAAGCAACAATGCAAAACAGGATTGCTACGGAAACAAATTTAGTTTTCATTTTCAATTAATTTGACTTTTACACGGACAATTCTGCGAGCATCTGCAGCCTCAACGGTCCATTTTATTGGACCAGTTATAAGTGATTCCCCTTTTAAGGGCATACGCCCAAGTTGCTCTAATAATATCCCTGCTACTGTATCTGCTTCTCCTCTATATTCTTCTAAAATCTCAGGACTAATATTTAATACACGATAGAGATCAGTCAATTGAGCTCTTGCTTCAAATACAAATGTATACTTGTCTAATTGCGAGTATAGTTGTTCATCAGAATCAAATTCATCACGAATTTCTCCGACAATTTCTTCCATGACATCTTCTAGGGTGGTAATTCCTGAAATCCCTCCAAATTCATCCACAACAACAGCCATATGCATTTTTTTTTGTCGAAAGTCCCCTAGTAAATCATCAATTTTCATATTCTCAGTAACGAAAAAAGCAGGTCTCAAGAGTTCTGCCCATTTAAATTCATTGGAAGCATCCAAATGGTTAAGTAGATCTTTTGCATGTAAAATTCCTGATATACTATCTAGGCTTTCTTGAAATATTGGAATTCTTGAATAACCATTTTCTGATACGGACTCTAAAACTTTATTAATATCAATATCAGAGTTAATTGCAAAGATATCCTGACGTGGTGTCATTATTTGTTTGACACTTGTTGATCCAAACCTTACAATTTCTCTCAGCAGTCTTTGTTGCTCGGGAGTGGTCGCTTCATCTGATGTCAAATCTAAAGCTTCTTCAAGCTCATTAACTGTTAGAGATTTTGTTTTACTGAAGCGATCGATATAGCGAGATGATTTAACGAGAGCTGTACTTATTGGATTTAAAATTTTAATTGCATTTTGAATAAACTTAGAGCTTGTCATAGTCCAATCAAGTCCATGATTTGTAGCATAGGTCTTAGGTATAACTTCACCAAAAACGAGTATTAAAGTGGTCACAAGAATCGTTTGGATTCCGATAGCTATAACTGGATAGTCCTCTAAGTTAAAAATTAAACTTGTTGCTAAGGTTGATAATAAAATTAGTCCAAGATTGAATAAATTGTTAAGAATTAGTAATGTTGCTAGCAATGTCTCTGGATACCTAAGGACTTCCAGAACTCGTTTTGATGAAATGGACTTATGTTCGCCTAGTTGGACTTTTTGATTCGGTGAAAGTGAGAAATAAGCTACCTCTGATGCAGAGGTGAATGCGGATCCGATCAATAATAATAACATCGCTAGCAAATGAAAAATAACTTCACTAGTAAAGGGTTGAAAAATTGATGAAAAAAATAGAAGTTCAGGGTCCAATTATGATGATTTAGATCAGTGTAATAAATTTATTAAAACGGCAAATCTTTGTTTCCATTATCTTCAGCCTTCTGCGAATGTACGTCATTTTGATTAACGCTGTTCGGCCCAGGAATTGTCATAGAAACACCGGAAACAACAAAACTGTATCTGGTTTTGTTAGAGACTAAAAATAAAGGCAATGTTTGGTTTATTCGAGAAACGTCTAGATTCAAATGGAACTTTTTTCCCTTAGTATTTTTAATATTGGGGCAGGAAAGGCTAATCTTTTTAAATCTTGTTTAGAGAACCACTGTATCTCTTCATTTTTAGGATATGTTTCACCAGTCCAAAATGAAAAATATAGATTCATTTTTCTATGGGTTAAAAGATGTTTTCGATAGATAATATTATTCTCTTCA
Organism: uncultured Cryomorphaceae bacterium; assembly: GCA_913049755.1. Next base: position 5,837 of record CAJWXO010000016.1, on the reverse strand, counting down.
ATATTGTTATTTTGTTTTGCTAACTCCCAATTTTCAAAATTTAATTCTAAGGGTGTCCAAAGGCCACCCCATATTCCAGTTTTGGGTCGTCGAATAAATCCATATTCATCCTCTCTTTTTAAGAGTATATAAAACTTTTCTATTTCTTTTATTTTTATGGATTTTAATTTCACCGGAAACTCTATCTGATTGCCGGATCTTCTTGATATGCAATTTTCTTCAAAAGGGCATTCTGGGCAATTTGGCTTTTTAGGTTTACATATGGTTGAACCAATATCCATTATGGCTTGATTACTATCTCCTGGTCTTTTTTTGGATAATATCGGTAATGCCAGGGCCGATATTTCGTTAATTGTAGATTTTTTTTCAATTGGAGAACTTATCGCAAAGAGTCTAGAATAAACTCGAAATGCATTTCCATCGAGTGCAGGGGTTACTTCTCCAAAACAGATCGAGGATATCGCAGCTGCTGTATATGATCCTATTCCTGGAATTTTTAATAGTTCCGAAGATGTTTTTGGGAATTCACATTGAAACTTTGAGACTATAATATGCGCCGCTTTATAAATATTCCTCGCCCGGCTATAATATCCTAAACCTGACCATAAAGCCAATATTTCTGACTCTTTGGCCCTTGAGATACTTTTGACAGTGGGAAATTCCTTTAAAAATTTTTCCCAATATTTGAGGCCCTGATCTATTCTAGTCTGTTGCAATATTATCTCACTTAACCATATTGCATAGGGGTCTTTTGTTCTTCGCCAAGGCAACGATCGTTGATGATTGTCAAACCACTTTATTAGATCGGTTTGCATTTTATTTATCATAATTGTTGAATCACTTACAATTGCCTAACTTTGCGCCCGCTAATTTAAACCCATTTTAAGGGCTCACATAAAAAATAATTTAACATGACAAAAGCGGATATTGTTACTCGCATAGCAGATAGAACTGGCATGGAAAAGTCAGATGTTTTAGCCGTTGTAGAAAATTTCATGCGAGAAGTTAAGACCAACATGGAGTCTGGAGAAAACGTTTATCTTAGGGGTTTTGGAAGTTTCGTTTTGAAAAAACGAGCTGAAAAGACTGGTCGGAATATCTCGAAGAACACCACATTAATAATTCCTGCTCATTACATTCCAGCTTTTAAGCCTGCAAAGACTTTTGCTGAAAAAGTAAAAAGCAATGTTTCAATAAATAAATAAATCAGATTAAATGAAAAGTTCGCGGACATTAGCAATAGTATTAGTAGTTGTTATAACGGCTACTATATTGTTGTTTCCGAACGTTTTGAAAGAGACTGAAAAGAGTATTGAAAAACTAAGCCCCTTGGATGAAAAAGTTCAAGTAGCTGTTAAGATGATCGAGTCTGGGAATGGTAACCCCATGGAAGCTATTTTTTCTCTTAGAGAAGTAGTTGAAACTGATTCAAATCATCGAGATGCTCAATTTTATCTTGGACAATTTTCGATAATGTCTGGACAATGGAGCAAGGCGATAAATCGTTTTGTGAAAGTTTTAAGAATCGATCCTTCTGATGCCTCTGCTCTGGAATCTTTGGCAATAGCTAGATTTCAACAGGGAGATTCAGGAGGGGCCATTAGTGATCTGGAGTTTTTTTTAGAAGCATATCCAAACTCATCCCGCGATTCCGAATTGAGAACTCTTTTAGAGAGTTATCAAGGGGAAAGTCAATCGGAAGTCGATAAAGTTCAATGATTGTTTCATTTAAATAAATAAAATTATGCCTAGCGGTAAAAAAAGAAAGCGCCACAAGATGGCAACTCATAAAAGGAAAAAGCGCTTGCGCAAGAACCGTCACAAGAAAAAATAAATAGTTATGCGTACCGAGTTAATCATTCAAGCGAATGAGTCGAACGCAGTTATTTCCCTTCTCAAGGATGGTCGCTTAGTTGAGCTAGTCAATGAAGATGCAAAACAGCAGTTTTCAGTTGGCGATGTGTATTTAGGACAAGTGCGAAAACTCGCAAATAGTTTAAATGCCGCTTTTATAGATGTAGGATATGAAAAAGATGCTTTTCTACACTATCATGACTTAGGGCCACAAATTTCTTCATGGTTATCCTTTAATAAAAAAGTTCATCTCGGAAAACAGTCATCAAATATTGCTGATTTCGGGTTACTTCCCCTAATTGATAAAGACGGGGAGATGGAGAACACCATTAAATCCGGAGACGAAATTCTGGTTCAAGTGGTAAAGGAACCCATTTCGACTAAAGGTCCAAGGGTTACATCTGAGATATCGATTGCCGGACGATTTATCGTTTTGGTGCCGTTTACGGATAGAATATCCGTTTCTCAGAAGATCCGCGAAAGAAAAGAGAAAGATAGACTGCGTAAGCTTGTTCAATCCATACGTCCAAAAGGCTTTGGTGTGATAGTTCGCACTGTTGCTGATGGCGCATCCGCTGAAGATTTAAAGGCTGATTTAGCTGATTTATTGAAAAGGTGGAAAATTTTACATAGAAATCTTCGTAATGCAAAACCACGTAAGTGTGTTTTACAGGAGATGGACAGGGCAAGTGCATACTTGCGAGATGTATTTAATGATTCTTTTGATCAGATTGTTGTAGATGATGAAAGCCTACATTCTGAAATAAAGGAATTTATTGAATCTATTGCTCCTGAAAAATCTTCAATCGTTAAGTTTCATAATTCATCTGTTCCAATTTTTCAGCAATATGGTGTTGACCGGCAGCTGAAATCTGCATTTGGTAGAACCGTTAATATGGGTAAAGGGACTTATTTGATTATTGAGCATACAGAAGCGATGCACGTAATTGATGTTAATAGTGGAAATAGATCTAGTAGAGGAGAAAGCCAAGAAGAAAATGCTGTAGCTGTAAATCTAATGGCGGCAGAAGAAATTGGTCGTCAACTCCGGCTACGTGATATGGGCGGTATAATTTGTATTGATTTTATTGATATGAATACTGCTGAGCATCGTAAGGCTTTATTTGAAAAAATGAAGGAAGTGATGTCTGTTGATAGGGCTCGCCACAAGATTTTGCCTCCGTCAAGATTTGGATTGATTGAAATCACAAGACAGAGGGTTAGGCCTGCTCAAAGAATTGAAACTAAGGAAGAAAACCCTGACGCTCTGGTGGAGGCTCCAATTACAATGATTACTGCACTTGAGCAAAAGTTTGATCAAATTGCGTCACGAATGAAATCAAAAGGAAGAAATGAGACTATATATCTTCATGTGCATCCTTTTATCTATGCATATTTAACAGCAGGATATTTATGGAATCGAAGATTCAAGAAATGGTCGCGCTCATACGGTATGAAATTGCAAGTTGTTGAAAGAGATGCCTTCAAAATGTTGGAGTATCGTTTCGCAGATTCAAAAAATAGAAAATTGGGCTAATTTTTTGAAAAGTAAATACATGTTAAAGCGGTTAATAGCCGCTTTAACTATTTTTAAGGGATTATGTTTAAGCGTAAAAAGATTTTTGACTTTAAAATTGCCAAAGAAGTAATTCGGAAATATTGTTCTTTTCAAGAGCGCTGTCAGAGTGAAGTGAAAAATAGATTAGTTCAAATGGGTTTATCTCATGAAGTCTCGGATAATATATTAGCAGACTTGATTCTAGAAGGTTATATATCTGAAGAAAGGTATTCTCAGGCTTATGCTAGAGGGAAATTTAAAATAAAAAATTGGGGAAGAATTAAGATTAAGCAATCCCTCATTTCAAAAAGAGTATCGTCCAAATGTATAAAAATTGGACTTTTAGAAATTGATGAAATAGAGTATCGAAATTGCTTAGAGAATTTAATCTCCAAGCGTCTATTAATCTCTCCAAATAAATATAGCAAATCAGCACTATTAAAATATTTTCAAAATAGAGGTTTTGAAAATCATTTAATACTGGAGTTGTTTCAGGAAAAAGCGGATAGCCCCTCTAATAAAACTTGAATATCCTTTTCTTTGATGTCGAGATGCGTAACGATTCTCATCCATTCGTTATCCATTAGTATGATAAGAATATTTCTTGATAGCAAATGATTATACAGGTCAAGAGTACTTATAGAACTTTTAACTCTAAACAACAATATGTTGCTTTCAACAGGCTTTATTTCGGCTACATAAATAAGTTTACTTAAGTGTGTGAAGATTCTTTGCGCTAAATCATGATCTAAGGATAAACGGTTAATATTATTTTGTAAGGCATAAATCCCAGCTGCAGCGAGATAACCGCTTTGGCGCATTCCTCCTCCAAAACGTTTTCTTACCCTTTTACCCTGCGATATAAAGTCTTTACCTCCTAAAAGCAGAGATCCTACTGGAGCTCCAAGGCCCTTACTTAAACATATGGATATAGAATCAAAGAATTTATAGTCCTCTGGAGATTCATTATCTCTAATAATTGCATTAAATACTCTTGCTCCATCTAAATGATAATTGAGGCCATTAGATCGTGCTGTTAAGCCTAAGTCTTTTAGCAAAGGCATTCCTAAACAGGTCCCACCTCCTTTATTAGATGTGTTTTCTACAACAACTAGCCTGCTTTGTGCTGCATGGACATCAATTTCAGGTTGGATAAGACGATTTATATCATTAGGAAAAATTCGTCCATATGCATCACCGCCTGTTCTGATTTGAACTCCTGAATTAAATGCGACGCCACCTCCTTCGTAGTTATAAATATGTGATAATGGTGAACATATTAATTCTTCACCGGGTCTGCAATGTACATTTATTGCAATCTGATTTGTCATGGTTCCTGAAGGACAAAATAGTCCTGCCTCCATACCGAACATTTCCGAAGCTATGCTCTCCAATCGCTTAACGGTTGGATCATCTCCTAATACATCATCACCAATAGGTGCCTTTGTCATAGCGTCAAGCATTTCTTTTGTAGGTTTCGTTACGGTATCCGAACGAAAATCAGCTCTAGTATTTTCCATGGGACCAAGGTAGTCAACGCCTTACTTTTGTCATATGGTTTCAAATGATCAACTAAAAGATTTTAAATCTCGATTAATAGTTCTTAAGAATTTTATTAGACCTGAAGAGCGTAAAGTAAAATTACATAACGAAGAAGAACTGACAATTGATCCTAATTTTTGGAAAGACTCATCTCGGGCCGAATTAGTGATGAAAAATATCCGAGAAATGAAATATTGGATTCAGGGATATGAGAAGATTGTATCTCTTTTTGGAGAAGTAGAAATATCACTAGACTTTTTTAAAGAGGGAGGTCTTTCAGAATTAGAAGTTGACCAAGCAGTTCAAAAATTCAAAGTTGAGCTGAGTGATATGGAATTCAGAAACATGTTATCAGGAGAAGAAGATAAATTATCATGCGTGATACAAATTACTGCAGGTGCAGGAGGGACAGAGTCTTGCGACTGGGCTGGGATGTTGATGAGAATGTATCTAAGATGGGCAGAGCGAAATAAGCATAAAGTCAGAGAGTTGAACTTCCAGGAAGGTGATGTTGCTGGGGTTAAAACGGTAACCTTAGAAATTGATGGAGACTATGTTTTTGGCTATTTGAAAGGAGAAAATGGAGTTCATAGATTAGTTAGAATTAGTCCTTTTGATAGCAATGCAAAAAGACACACATCATTTGTTTCGGTTTATGTTTACCCGCTTGTAGATGATACAATTGAAATTGAGATTAATCCAGCAGATATTCAAATCACAACGGCACGTTCAAGTGGTGCTGGAGGACAAAATGTAAACAAAGTGGAAACCAAAGTACAGCTAAATCATAAACCATCTGGTATTCAGATTCAGTGCTCTGAAACACGTTCACAGCATGACAATCGTTCAAGAGCAATGCAAATGCTGAAATCTCAACTTTATG
>CAJWXO010000015.1 GCA_913049755.1 uncultured Cryomorphaceae bacterium | reverse complement strand
CCCTGAAGATCCAACGCCATATCCCTGGGGGATGGTTGATTTGAAATACAATCCCTTTTTTAAGTCGTCATGAAATTCATCTAAACGCAATGATGCGATGAGAGAGCCTTTTAAATCAAGATCTTTTAAATGAGCATAAAACTTTTGTAGTTCATGATTTGATTCAGAATGTTTTCTGCTAGAACTTTTTTCAGGTAAACTTAAATTGCCTTGAAAATTGCGATATGGAATTGAAAGTCCCATGGTGTCCCTAATTATTCCGTATTCCCCAAATAAAAGAATTTTAGCAAAATAAGACGATTTCATTTTACAAAGTTAGTTAAACGTTTAGGTCCAGATCCTACTTGGTCCAGTATAAACCTATTCTCTTTACAATATTGGGTTAAATTACTATTTATGAACTCCAATGCTTTCTTTTTTATTGAGCCCGGGAAGAGAACATGAACATTTGCTCCAGCATCCAGAGTAAAGCTCAGAGGTAATTTAGATTCACGTCTGAATTCTCGGATTTCTTCAATAATTTTTAATGTGTTTGGCTTCATAAGAATGTAGCTTGGGCTTGAGCTCATCATTAGCCCATGTAAGGTTAGTGCCTCAAGTTCTATTAGGCGGATAAAATTCTCAATATCACCAGTTTTTAATATTTCTTGGATCTCATCAAGATGCTTACGCGCTTGAGAAAAACGTTGTTTCTTAAATGGATGATTATCCATTAGAGCATGCCCTACCGTGCTGCTTACAGATTTCTCTCCTACTTCAACAAGTAAAACAACATCATTATAATCTTCAAATATTGCATTGATGAGTCCAGGGTATTTAATAGCATATTCATCATTAGAACCTTTTAACGAGGGAGTATTTCCCCATACTGCTATTCCTCCGTAAATGGACCGGCTTGCGGATCCTGAACCTAATCTCGATAATATAGAAGCCTCCTGATAAAAGTTTAAAGCATCAAATTTAAAATCTATTTTTTCAGCAAAGTCAACAATACATAATGAAAGCGCACTCATTCCTGAGGCACTACTTGCTATTCCGCTTGAATGAGGAAAACTATTGCTTGTTTTAATTTGTAAATTATATGAGGATAGCCATGGGTGGCGATGTGTTATTCGCTCTAAGAAACTTTCTATTTTTGGAATAAATTCAGGCTTGTCAACGCCGTCAAGAGTAATATTAATTCCGCTTCCCTCTGAAAAATGAACTTCTGTTGTTGTCTTGCATTCGCTTAGTGTGAAGCTAATAGAGGGGTTGGATGGAAGCTGTATGTCTTTTTTGCCCCAGTATTTTATCAGGGCAATATTCGAAGGACTTTCCCAGGATGTTTTCACGCTGAGACAGCTTCTAGGTCCGGAGCTATTTTTTTCACCATTCCTTGTAATGCTCTACCAGGGCCTACCTCGTAAAATATTTTCGCTCCATCTTTAACCATGGCTTTAATCGTTTGATTCCATTTAACAGACCCAGTAAGTTGTGCCTTTAGATTCGCTCGAATCTCATCTGGATTTATTACTGCACTAGCAACAACATTTTGATAAATCGGACATCTAGGAACATTAAAATTTACAGAATCTAAAGCCTTCCCCAATTGTTCTTCGGCTGGAGACATCAATGGACTGTGGAATGCGCCATTTACAGGCAGAATTATTGCTCTTTTTGCTCCAGCTTCTTTGCAAGTCTCGCAAGCTTTTTCTACAGATTCTGTATTGCCTGAAATAACTAACTGGCCTGGTGTATTATAATTGGCAGGAACAACAATGCCTGGGGTATTTTTACAAATATTCTCGACGATAACATCCTCAAGACCAATTATTGCTGCCATTATCGAGGACTCAGCTTCGCATGCTTTCTGCATTCCAAGTGCACGTTGATAAACCAATTTAATTCCATCTTCAAAGCTTAATGAGCCAGAAGCCACCAAAGCAGAGAATTCACCGAGCGAGTGCCCTGCAACCATAGATGGGTTAAAATCTGCGCCTAAAGATGATGCCTTGGCTACAGAATGTAAAAAAACTGCTGGTTGAGTGACTTTTGTCTTAGTTAGATCCTCCATTGTCCCTTCGAACATTATTTTCGATAACTCAAACCCTAGTAAAGAATTTGCTTGATCAAAAAGATCTTTATTTTTCTCAAAAAGGTCTTTTCCCATACCGGGGCTTTGGGCGCCTTGCCCAGGAAAAACATATGCTTTCATTTTCCGAAATATTCTACAGAGTTGTTTTCAGTTTCAATAATGCGAACACAATGTAAATTTGCTCCTCGGTTCTTCACTAAAGGGAAGAGCATTTCCCAAAAAACGATTGTTAAGTTTTCTGTGGAGGGGATTATTCCATTTAAAAAGACTACGTCTTCATTTAAATTCGTGTGATCAACATGATCAATGATATTTGTAACAATAAGGTCTTTCAGATCTGCCAGATTCATTACAAATCCAGTTTCAGGATTCACAATTCCTTTAACTGTTACAATTAATTGAAAGTTATGTCCATGACCTCTCTTGTTTGAACATTTACCAAATACCTCAAAATTCTTTTCTTCTGTCCAAGAGGAGTTATAAAGTCGGTGTGATGCGCTAAAAGTTTCACGCCGTTGGATATACACCATGATTAATAAATACTATTATTTATCCTAATTATTTGAATCGAATTCTACTAAGATGGATTTTATAATTCCATCTTTTACTGTTCTGTAAGACACCATTGCTTTGGTGGGATTAAATGATAATTTAGGAGTAGAGACTTTTAACCCAAAGGAACCATATCCTTTTGTGCTGAGGATTGCATTTCCGATACCATTTTCATCTGTATATTGAAAAGAGCCTGAGACCCATTGTTCTCCATCAGATAATTGAACATCTATAACATCCATTGGGCTTGTCGCTTTTTTGTCCACAGACACTAAAAACACACTAGGGCTTTTCTGAAGTATACTTGCTTTCGGGGCTCCGCAAGAGGTAATAACAACAGCAAATAAAAGTAAGAAGACCCAATTTTTCATGACAAATTTATATTTTGGTAAAGATCGGAAAAATAGTTGTTATGGTTGAACTTTTCATTTTATAATATCTAATTGTTTTTTTAAGGTTTCCATGCTACTCTTGATGCTAAGCAAACGATGTGTTATTTGTTCCGTATTGATTGTTTCTGAGGGGTTAGTTTTATGTTTTTTTCTAGCTCCTTTAATTGTGAAGCCCCGCTCTTTTACCAGGTGGTGAATTTTTCTCACAACTTCCATATTCTCTGGAGTGTATTTTCTTACTCCTCTTGAGTTTTTTTTTGGATTCAAGTCTGGGAATTCTTTTTCCCAGAATCTCAGTGCAGATGTGTTGAGATTAAATATTTTAGCAACTTCACCAATGCTATAATAATTTTTTGTCCATTCGTTTGGTATCATATTTAGTCAAAACTTTGGTTAGAGGCTGCAGCGGAACGAACCAAGTCATCATATTGTAATGGACTTAGATCATTGAAAAAATAATTTATTGGATTAACACGTCTTCCGTTTTTGATAACCTCATAGTGCAGGTGTGGCGCTGTAGATCTGCCTGTATTACCTACATATCCAATAAGATCTCCTCGTTTCACTCTTTGACCGCGTCTCTTAATTGCCTTATCCATGTGAGCGTAAAGTGTATGATAACCAAACCCATGAGAAATTGTTATATGCTTTCCGAAACCACGCCCTCCGTAAACATCATTTGAAATAATAAGTCCATCAGCACTAGCATATATTGGTGTTCCTTTTTTAGCGGTAAAATCAACTCCAGCATGTTTTTTTCGAACCTTATATATAGGGTGAATTCTATAGCCAAAACCAGATGAAAATCTCGTTCCAGGTTGATCTTTTACTGGTTTTATTGCGGGTAGAGAATTTAACAATGCCTCTTTATTACCAGTTAAACTTGCCAATTCATCTAAACTCTCAGACTGCACGACAACTCTTTTAGATAATTCATCAATCCTTCGAGATGTTTTTTCTAATAAAGCACCATTTGAAAGGTTTCTAATGTTTTCATACCTCAACGCACCTCCAGCAATGCCACTTAAACGAAGTTCTCCAGGCGGAGCTTCAGATTCAAATACAACTCTATATATTTCATCGTCACGTTGCTCCATATTTTCCATTACAACCAATAATTGGTCTAAACGCTTATCGAGCTGCTCGTAGGTTAGCAGAACTTCACTTAATTCACGCTTTAAAGCTTTTTCTTTTGGGGAGTCCAAAATGAGTTGAATGACAAAGAAAAACAAAATACCTAACAATGCGGAAGCCAATAGGAATAGGCTTGTATCACGAATAATATGTTTCCATGTTCTCTCAACTTTTCTGTAAGCGAGTGCTAAAGGATCATATATATATTTTGATTTCCGCATTAACAGGAGTATTCTTACTAATTTTGTTACCTCAAAAGTAGGCAACAATGACTTCTTCGGAAATACGCAGCACGTTTTTAGACTTTTTTTCATCTAAAGAACATAAAATAGTCCCCTCGTCATCTTTAATTTTAAAGGATGATCCATCATTAATGTTTGTTAATGCTGGGATGAATCCCTTCAAGAATATATTCATCGGATCAAAAAAGAGTGAGAATGGTCGTGTTGCAAATACACAAAAGTGTCTCAGGGTAAGCGGTAAACATAATGATTTAGAAGAAGTAGGGCTGGACACATACCACCATACTCTTTTTGAAATGTTAGGGAATTGGAGTTTTGGCGACTACTTTAAAGAGGATGCTATTGATTGGGCTTGGGAGCTTTTGACTGAAGTTTATGGTCTTGATAAAAATAGGATTTACATAACTGTCTTTGAAGGTGATTTGAAGGATGGTATAAAGCGTGATATCGATTCTGAGAAAGCATGGCTTAAACATGTGGACTCTTCTCGGGTTTTGAATGGAAGCAAAAAAGATAATTTTTGGGAGATGGGAGAAGTTGGTCCATGTGGTCCATGTTCCGAAATTCATTTTGACCTAAGAAATGAAGCTGAACGAAAAAAAACAGATGGTGCTTTATTAGTAAATCAAGATCATCCGCAAGTCATTGAACTTTGGAATCTGGTTTTTATTGAATTTCAAAGAGTCTTAGATGGAAATCTAAATGTGTTGCCAGAAAAGCATGTGGATACAGGAATGGGCCTTGAACGATTAGTTCGAGCTATAGAAATGAAAGAGTCGAATTATGACACAGACCTTTTTACACCATGTATAAACAAACTTTCTGATCTTTCAAATAAGGAATATGGGGATAATGAAATCATTGATGTTGCTTTTAGAGTGATTTCAGACCATATTAGGGCCGTATCAATGGCTATAGCTGACGGCCAACTTCCTTCTAATGTTGGCGCAGGATATGTCATTCGCAGAATACTTCGTCGTGCGGTTAGATATGGATACTCAAATCTAGGTTTTCGCAAGCCTTTTCTTATTGACTTGCTCCCCGTTGTATCATCTTCCCTTTCCCGAACTTTCCCAGAGTTAGAGGCTCAAATCTCTATGGTTAAAGAAGTAATTAGGGAAGAAGAGTCGTCATTTCTTAGAACCCTGAAATCAGGGTTAAAGCGATTGGATCATGCGATATCGGAATCTAAAGATGGTATTGTTTCTGGAATTCGTGCTTTTGAATTATTCGATACTTATGGCTTTCCATTGGATTTGACTAAGTTGATTTGTTCTGAAAAAAGATATAATATTGACGAGGATCAGTTCCATAGAGAAATGAAAAATCAAAAAGATCGATCGCGATCAGCTTCTAGCAAAAAAGTTGGAGACTGGGTTGAAATGTATTCAGGAAGAGGTGATGAGTTTATAGGTTACGAGGTTAACTCATCAGAGTCGAAAGTAGTTCGTTACCGGCAGACTGAAAGTCCTAAGGGGAAAAGTATACAAGTCGTAATAGATCCAACGCCATTTTATCCAGAAGGTGGCGGCCAAGTTGGTGATATCGGCACAATAAAATTTAAGGGAGGCGAGAAGATAAATGTAATCGAAACCACCAAAGAGACTGGAATGATTCTTCATCATCTAGACCAAGAACCTAAATCGTGGTCTAATGATGTATTTGCAGAAATAAATATAAAGAATCGCGGACGTGTAAGTCAAAATCACTCTGCTACTCATCTAATTCACTTCGCTCTCAGGCAAATATTGGGATCTCATGTTGAGCAAAGGGGCTCTCTGGTCCATGCTGAAGGTTTTCGATTTGATTTCTCGCACTTTCAGAAATTATCAAATACTGAGATAGATGCAATTGAATCTCTTGTAAGATCTTTAATTGCAGAAAGAATAAAAACCCAAATTCATAATGACGTTCTCATCGGAACTGCAAAAGAAATGGGTGCAATGGCCCTATTTGGTGAAAAATATGGTGATTCAGTGAGGGTAGTTAAGTTTGGAGAGAGCATTGAATTATGCGGAGGTACTCATGTGGAAGAGACATCAAATATTTTAACATTCATAATAAAAAGTGAATCGGGAATTGCCGCGGGTATAAGGAGAATTGAAGCTTTATCGGGTGCAGCAGCAGTAGACTATCTTTTAGATCAAAGTAAACGATATGCTTTAGCTTTAAAAGAGTCAAACCAGCTGGACCCCACAGAAAAAATCAAATCTTTAAAGGTTGAAGTATTAGGTCTTGAAAAGAAATTAGTTTCATTCAATCAGATGTATGTTTCCAATTTAAAATCGGAACTAATCGAATCATCAAAGCAGTATGGGATGTTAAAAGTCATCGCAAAAACTATTGATCTTGAATCTTCTTACGTTAAGGATTTAGTTTTTCAGATTAAAGAAAATGACCCCACTAGAGTTGTTTTGTTGTTATCGGTAATTGGAGATAAGGTTCAAATGCATCTGGGAGTTGGCAGTGATTCTACTTCGTATGTCGATGCGGGTAATTGGGTGAAAGAATTATCTTTATTTATTAAAGGTGGAGGTGGCGGACAACCATCTTATGCTTCATCAGGAGGTAAATTCCCTGATGGTGTAAATGACTTAATCGATGAATTTTATAAAAAAATAGAAAAATGCGTATTATAATTCTTGTTTTTGCTTTTTGTCTTTTTGAAAATATTAATGCTCAGTCAGAGCCGCAGTTTTATCTCGATAGCGAAGTTCGGACAAGGCGTATATCACTAAGTACATATTCTCAACCCATGGCCTTATTTCGCCGTATTGGTGCAGATTTAAATGGAACTCGACCAGATGTTAATAGTACGTTTAGAACAGGACTTAATTTAGACGCTGGCATTTCCTTAGACTTTAATTTGGGTTCTCTCAGAATAGGTGCAGGTATTGCTCATTCCTGGATTAATTATTCGGTTAATGATGTCACGGGCAATGTTAGTACATCAGCGCGGTATTTAAGTATTCCATTTCGTGCCGGTCTGGTAACTACGTTAAATGATCGTATTAGTTTAGAGGTGTGGCCTCAAGTCATTTATCGTCAGGCAATCTCTTACGAAAAAGATTGGCTGATAGATATGGTCCCGAATTATAGAGAAGTAATTTGGTCAGCAGGTCTTAATGTGGGTCCCTCCATTACCGTTACTGAATATTTGCGGTGGACAATAATGGGAGTAATTGATTATGGTTTTAGTGATCTAGAGGCAGATGGAGTTGTGGAGCTTCCTATTTTCATAGGTATCAGAACTGGGCTTCGATTGAGTATTTAGAGTTCGTCAAGAAGCGTTTCAAGGGCAAACCCTCGTGATCCTTTGATCCAGATGAAACTTTCATAGATTTGTTTTTCCTTTAAAGCTTGAAGAACATATGATGTATCCTCATACTTATAATAGTTTGGTGGCATTTGACAATCTTGAAACTGTTCCCCAATGAACCATGCATTTTTGATCTTAAGTTCTTGAAATATTCCGACCATTTTTTGATGGTGTAATTTTGAATACTCCCCTAATTCTAAAAGCCCCCCAGCAATATAAACGTGTGGCATTTCTTTGTAGAGGTTAGCAGCATTTCTTAATGAGGCTTCCATGCTCGTAGGATTTGCATTGTAGGCATCAAGAAAAATCGTGTTTTTACCGGTCTCAAATATTTGACCACGATTATTTTGTGGAATATAATTGGCAACACCTTCGGCTATTTTCTTGTCATCTATTTTGAAATGCCGCCCGACGGTAATTACTGCCAGAACATTATTTTCTTGATAGGAACCCGTCAAATGTGTTAAAATTCTCTCTTGGCCAAATGAGACTCCTAAAAATCCAGATTTATAAAAAAAATCAACTCCATCAATAAACTGCACATTTTCAGGGTTACAATTCTTCATCGCAATAGGATCATTTGGATTAACAAATGAGAGACTGCCATTTGCGTCCAGATGTTCATAGAGTTCTGATTTTCCTTTTATAACTCCTTCAATTCCCCCAAATCCCTCGAGATGTGCAAGTCCAAAATTTGTAATGTATCCATGAGTCGGAAGGGCAATTTCACATAAAGTTTTAATCTCTCCAATATGATTTGCTCCCATTTCAATAATCGCAATGTCATGATTATCTCTAATGCCAAGAAGCGTTAAAGGAACGCCAATGTGGTTATTATAGTTTCCCTCAGTCGCATGTGTTGAGTAATCTTGACTTAGAACATTAAATAATAATTCTTTGACTGTAGTTTTTCCATTACTTCCGGTGAGGCCAATAATAGTTTTACTCCATTTTTTTCGGTGATAAGTCGAAAATTTTTGTAAATGTGCCAAAACATTTTCGACTAAAAAAACATGACTTTTATTAGAGTCTGGAGTCTCTATAGTCTCGTCTACAACTACAGCGGAGGCCCCATTTTTTAAAGCTTGATTTGCGAACTGATTCCCATTAAAATTATCGCCTTTTAATGCAAAAAAAATCTGTCCAGATCTCATTTTTCGAGAGTCTGTACAGATTCCTTTTTTTTTATCAAAGCGCTCGTAGAGGCTTTTCATTTTTTTTTATTTAGGCTGATACCTCCTGAATTTCTCTTCTTTTGGTTTTTTGTTGCTTTTTCCTCGTTTTGAATTATTGTTCTGGAATCCAACTCTATCCATAGCACACCTAAACCCTATAAAATCTGTAGAAAGGTCTTGTTCCATGTACCTTCTTGTTCCTGGGGAGAGCCAATAGGCACGATCTTTCCAAGAACCTCCTTTGTATACTCTTGTGTGATTTCCAATCAACGTAGATTCACCATACTGATACATTGGAGCATCACTTTCAGAAACACCTCCTTTATCATAAACAATTGAAGACTCTACATCTCCATCAACGAAATCTCGATAATCACTTTTTTGATAGTTTCTTCGATTCAAGTTTTCTTCTTCCGTTACATTCCTTATTGGAAGCTGCCCAGGTAGTCTTATAAGTGAACTGTCAGTACCGTATTGGGGTTCAGCAAGAACTGCTAGTTCACCAATTCCCTCATAATTATCATCAAAGGTTGTGAATTCATTACCTCTAAAAGGACGATGCTCAGCCATATCATTACCAGATAAAGGTCGATATACGTCTAAAACCCATTCTGCAACATTTCCTGCCATATCATATAACCCAAAGTCATTTGGTGGATAAAAGCCTACTTGCATTGTTATGTTTGCTTGGTCGTTCAAATATCCTCCGATACCCATATTATCTCCACCACCTCTTTTATAGTTGGCAAGCATATCTCCACGACCTTGTTTTTCGCCGTCACGGACACTTGAACCATTCCAAGTATATTTGTTACGATCAATTGTTCGGTTGTAAATCCGGTTCCCAATTTCAGCATAAGCTGCATATTCCCACTCTGCTTCTGTTGGCAGGCGATACTTGGGAAGAAGAAGACCATCTTCAATTCTTGCCGGCCGCCCTTCTTTTCCGTAAACTTGTTGAGGTGAGATATCTTTCAATCCTTTACGATTTTGCTGAGTATATTCTCCTTGTCGGTACAAGTAAACTTCTGTGTTAAAATTTTGATCATCGGCTTGATTTGCCATAACATTGAGAATCCCCTTATCAATCAATATTTGCTCATTGACACGATCGGTTCTCCAAGAACAATAGCGCATAGCCTGTTCCCAAGAGACGCCTACGACGGGATAAAAGTTAAAAGCCGGCGACCTTAGATAATTCTCCACGTATGTTTCGTTGTAGCCAAGCTTATCTCTCCATACAAGCGTGTCGGGAAGGGCAGAGGTATATATTTGAGGGTAGTATCCGTAATCATAAACTCTTCGTAACCAATACAAATACTCTCTGTAGTCAGCATTAGTAACTTCGTTTTCATCCATATAAAAAGAGGCAACAGTCACTCTGGCTGGAGAGTTGTTCCAATCTCGCATGAAATCTTCTTCAACTTTACCCATTACATAAGTTCCCCCTTCAATAAAAACGAGCCCAGGACCAGTTTCTTGACCTTTATAACTCAGATTAATTTGGAACCCGCCATTCTTTTTGTCATTATATGACATACCGGTGGTGTTTGAAGCTGTTTTTCCGCAACTAGCTAACAAGAATGCCGTAGCTGCTAGAGAACAAATGATACCGCGAATTTTCATAGTTGATTTAATTAAAATTTCGGACACTTTATTGCATTATATCGTGTTCGACGTGTTCGACATGGGAATTGGTAGGACATTGTCATTTCATGAGCGCCTCCCAATGTATTTTTTAAAGGTGAAATAGTATAATCATATGAATACCCAAAAGTCCAAGGTACTTCATTTGGTGCAATTCCGACAATAAAGACTAGAGCATCTGGGTTTGTGCTGAGAGCCCCTAACGCCTGTCTGTAGCCCAATCCTCCGGTAATCAAGCCTCTATTAAATGAAAGGCCTCCAGTTAACTGTGATGCTCCACCTTGGGATTGAAATACAACATTTGGAATGAGCAAATTGTCTAGGCTATTATAAAGTCTTTTTCTCCCAATTGGTATAGTTCCCCCGACTTGAGCAGATATTTTTAGAGGCAAATTATTATTGGTTAAGAAAGCTTCGTTCGGCTGAGTCAGATGACTAGCAGTGACACCAGCATAGAAATTCTCGGTAAAACCGACTATTCCAAAAGTTAAATCTAAATGACTGTTTGTATTATTGTTAGGAGGAATCTCATTTGTTGGCTTCACAAAACCATAGAATGGATCAATTTGGTCAGGGAATGTCAAACTACCCCAGTCAAGGGCTCTTTGACGAAATGTTCCTTGAGCTCCAAAAAGAATGGAAAATTCTCTTGAAACAGAAAGGTGGTAAGAATAAATGAGCGAGGCTTCAGTTAAGCTTAGTGCTCCATTTGCAGCCTCGTCTTGAACAATAAGAACTCCAATACCTCCACTTAGTGCATCTACATATTGATCATATGAGGCCGAATAAGTTTGGTAAACTCCCAATGATGGATACTGATTTCTGTAGTTTACATTAACCTTTGGACATTGCTTAACACCTGCAAATGCGGGGTTTAAGTAAAGTGGGTTAGCATAGAATTGCGTGAAATGGGGATCTTGTCCATGGATAGACGAAAGCCCCAGAAAAAGGAAAACTATGGTGAATAGGCGCTTAACTGCCATAAGGATACACTGATTTAAAGAGCCACAAGTATACGATTTTCCTCGTTCTTTTCAGAAAAAGAGCCAAATTTGCAAACAACAATAACAAATTAGACGTTTAAACGTTTTAACTAGAACTCACTTTGAGTAGAAGACAAAAATATGAATCTATTGCATAAGTTGCATCAAATTTTTTTTAAAATTACAGTTTTGTTATGTCTGTCTAGTCAATTGTACGGACAAAATGATTCTTCTGTATTGAATAGTGGTAACTGGTCAAAGGTCGGTGTTACGGAAGAAGGGATATATTTTCTTTCTGCGCAGGATTTAGAAACACTCGGACTCGGAAGTTCCCCATTTGACACTGAAAAAATTGGAATTTATGGAAGAACCTCAGGGTCCTTACCTGAGGTAAATGCCATAAGTAGAGAGAATGACTTATTGCCGCTACATATTTTTATAGAAGACGGTAATGATGGAAAATTCTCAGGTTCAGACAGGATATATTTTTACGGCGAGAGACCCAGCAAATGGGAATACAATCAGAATTCAAATAGATATGAATTTGTAAAAAATATTTACAGTGATGAGCAGATTTACTTTGTTACAACCTCTGAGGGCGGCGAGCGAATCCAAACTTCTGCTCAATTACCTGGTTCGTTCATGGTTATTGATCGTTACATGCACCTTTCACATCATGAAATTGATAATCAAAACCTAGTTGGGAGCGGTAGACAGTGGTTTGGAGAACTTTTTGATTTCACTCTTAACCGCAATATTGATTTAGGGCTAGATGCACTTGACTCTTCAAGTTCAGCTCAATTTAGAGTGCGTGCAGTAGGCCGATCTACGATTGCAGGAACGAAGATGGACGTATCATCGGCACAAGGGTTATTGGGCTCTTTGACATTTGGAGCTGTATCATCTTCTTCAGGAGCTGATTACGCTGCTGCGTCTTTTTTACAAACGAATCAATCATATTCATCTGGAAATTGGGGTGATATTAACCTAAGCTATGATCGTTCTGTTAATTCAAGTGCTTCAGCATGGTTGGATTATATCAATGTCAGCAGCGATTCACCATTTCGTTGGAGACAGATGTCAATGGTTTGGAATTTTCCGCCTCAAGATACAGGAGTTGTTCAAGCGAACTTATCCATGGTGACTGGAAGCTTAGCGGCTAATGGAAAAATATGGAATGTGACAAACCCAATAGCTCCAGAGATTATACAACCGATAAATTTTTCTTTGAATGGAATTTCAAATTGGGGAATTAAAATGCCTGGAAATAGTCCTCAATCGATTGCGGTATTTGAATCTAATGATGCAATTTCCCCGAACTTGATTGGGGTGGTCCCAAATCAAAATTTACATGCGCTAAGCTCTATTGACTATATAATTGTTTCTCCTGAGCATTTAATGTTCGAAGCGGAAAGATTAGCAGAATTCCATAATTCACAGGGCCAATTGAGAGCTAGGGCAATCGATGTACAAAAAATTTATAATGAATTCTCTTCAGGGGTTCAAGATTTAACGGCTATAAAAGATTTTTTACGGCATCTCTGGAAAAAGGCAACTGTAGAAGAAGACCGACCTGAATTTCTCTTGTTATTTGGAGACGCATCATATGACTTTAAAAACCGAATCACTCCGAATACAAATCAGATTCCGATTTATCAAAGTGAAAAGAGTTTTTCTCTTTATTCATCTTTTTCTACAGATGACTTTTTTGGATTCATGGATGATGATGAGGGAAATAACTTAAGGGCAAAAAAATTGGATTTATGTATCGGTAGAATTCCCGTCAATACCTTGAGCGAGGCAGGGAATGTTGTGGATAAAATACTATCATACTCAAACCCAGAAACCTCGCGTGGCGTTTGGAGAAAAAAACTACTATTTGTTTCTGACGATGTAGATGCCGGATGGGAGGCTGTCTTAACTTCTATTCCAGATGCGATTGCTCAAAGAATTGACAGTGTTTATCCATTTCTTGATGTTCGAAAGATGTATTCAGATAGCTACGAGCAACAATCGAGTAGTGGTAGCCAAAGTTACCCTAACCTTAGGTCTGACCTGATCCAAAATATTAATGATGGGAATTTAGTCACTGCTTATGTTGGTCATGGCGGAGAAGTTGGATGGAGTTCGGAAAACATACTCCAGTTAAACGACACAAAAAATTTCAATAATGCAAATAGATTACCATTATTTATAACGGTAACATGTGAATTCTCGAGATTAGATGATCCATTAAGAACATCAGCTGGGGAGCACTTATTGTTAAATCCTAATGGGGGAGCGATAGCTCTTTTATCAACAACAAGAGTAGTCTATGTTGACGGAGCAGCAACATTAAATGATTCTATTTTTCGAGTTGCTTTTGAAAAAGAAGATGGTCGTTTCAGAACTTTTGGTCAGATACTTCGTAGCGCAAAAAACTCAACCACTACCTCTGATAAACTCAGATTCTCGTTACTAGGGGATCCAGCTATCCGACTTAATGTACCCGAGCATCAGGTAGTCATAGATAGCGTCAATTCAAGATATTTTAATTCTGAAAATGATTCTATTTTCGTTCAAACCTCCGATACGTTAAAAGCTCTTAGTTACAATGAAATTTCCGGCCATATCGAAAGTGGCTTAACTAACGAATTTTTGAACCAAGTCAACGGAGAGATTGAGATAACCTTGTATGACAAGGCTTCATCAGAGAGTACATTGAAAAATGATAATCAAGGTCCATTTATAAATTTTGAGCAACGCAATAATATCGCATATCGGGGAAAGGCAAATGTTAAAAATGGAAGATTTACAGCCCAATGGATTTTGCCTTTGGATATTTCCTTAGACCTTGGGAAAGGTAAATTTTCATTTTATGCGCAATTTGACTCTTCTGATGCTTCCGGAAGCGACCAGCGAATTTGGATAGGGGGTATTGACACCGAAGCCCCATTAGATATTGACGGACCAGTAATTAGTGTTTTCATGGATGACACTTCGTTTGTATCAGGAGGTATTACAGGTCCAAGTCCTTTAGGAATAGTTAAACTAATGGATGAAAGCGGAATAAATACAATTGGTACAGGCATTGGTCATGATTTGATGGGATGTCTAGATGGGGATTGGAATAAGGCATTTTCATTAAATTCTAGATATATATCTGATCCAGGAACTTATAAAAAGGGTACTGCAACATGGCCTTTTTCTGAATTAGAAGACGGGCCTCATGATTTTTTTGTCCGAGCATGGGATTCATACAATAATATCTCCCAATCCAGCGTTTCTTTCCAAGTGGTGTCAAAAGATAATCTTCAGTTAGGTGCTTTTCGGGTTTATCCAAATCCTGGAATGGGACCTTTTCAGCTAGATGTTGAACATAACACGAAGGGGGATAGTATTTCTGTTGTGTGGTCAATTCAGAATTCTAATGGAGCTACAGTACACTCGAATCAATGGATTGGGGTTGCTGACGATTCTGTTTTAAACTCTGACCCATGGACAGGTAGGGGCAATTCAGGAAACATATTGCCTGCTGGATGGTATGTCGCCCGGGTAGAGATAACTCGTTTGAGCGATGGACAAACTGTTCGGTCAGCAGAACGAATAATCTTGTTGCATTAGAATGTTATATTTGCCAATTATATGAATAGTAAAATTTCCATCTTTGTTATAGCCTTTGCTATAATGTTCACCAAGCATAGTTCAGCTCAAACGACAGCATTTGGTGATCAACTCAATGTTGTTACTTCTGCTTTGCCGATGCTAGCGATAGGACCTGATGCTCGTATGGGAGGTCTTGCAAATGCAGGAGTAGCTGCATCTCCAGATGCAAACGCTCTTTTTTGGAATCCATCAAAATTAGCTTTTATGGGGGCAGGCAACATGCAGGGAGGCATATCATACACACCTTGGCTGAGAAGACTGGTGCCTGATGTTGAGCTTATGTTTGCGAATGTAGCAATAGGTCTTGGAGACCGTGCAGGAATCGGTGCTAGCTTAAGATATTTTTCTCTCGGTGATATAACCTTCAGAAATGAGCAAGGGGATGAGCAAGGAACGTATAGACCTTATGAAATGGCTCTTGATGTTGCCTATGCATTAAAGTTATCTGAAAATTGGGCGGCAGGTGTTGGTCTGCGCTATGCTTTATCTGACTTAACCCAAGGTCAGGTCGTTGGTAATCTTCAGACAAAACCAGGGCAAACAGTCGCTACGGATGTCAGTTTTTATTACCAGGGGGAAGAAAATAATCTTCCTGATGGTCAAAAAGGACAATGGTTAGGTGGGTTGAATTTATCTAATATTGGCGCAAAAGTAAAATATACCGAAAGCGGTGAAGCTGATTTTATTCCTACCAATATGAAATTAGGTCTTGGCTACAACTGGTCATTAGATCGATATAACCGAGTTGTAGCTTTATTTGATGTAAATAAACTTTTAGTCCCCACACAGCCACTGAGGGACCTCTTGGATGAGGATAGTGATGGGGATAGAAATGAAATTGTTGAAAATGGAGGGAAAGAGGATAATGTAGGAGTGATTCAGGGAATTATTCAAAGTTGGGATCCGAGTGCAAAGCCTAACGGGTCCAAAGAGTTGTTTCAGGAATTCATGTTCAATTTTGGTGCAGAATATTGGTATGATAACAAATTTGCGGTTCGAGGAGGGTATCAACATGAGCATCAGAATAAAGGAAATAGAAGATTTTTTACCTTAGGGTTTGGTCTTAGATATAGCCTTTTAGGACTTGATTTTGCCTATTTATTCCCGGCAGATCAAACTGTACGATCTCCTCTTGAAAACACTATCCGATTTAGTGCTTTAATAGATCTCAATCAAATTTTAGATTGATTAATATTTAAATCAGACTTTATTTCACCTCTGCGCACTATTTTTGCTCCACTGAATCATAGTCAAAAATGGCAAAGAAAAAATTATCTAAAGAGGTTTATCTTAAGTGGTATGAGGATATGCTCCTGTGGCGTAAGTTCGAGGACATGTCCGCTGGGCTTTATATCCAGCAAAAAATTCGTGGTTTTCTTCACCTTTATAATGGTCAAGAAGCTGTTTTAGCAGGTTCCATTTTAGCGATGGAGACCGGTGATAAGATGATTACAGCATACCGAAATCATGTTCAGCCAATTGGCTTGGGTGTTGACCCAAGAAAAATAATGGCGGAATTGATGGGTAAAGTCACGGGAACATCAAGAGGTAAAGGTGGGTCGATGCATATGTTTTCTAAGGAGCACAATTTTTATGGTGGTCATGGTATTGTTGGTGGTCAAATTCCATTAGGTGCTGGTCTTGCATTTGCAGACAAATACAAAGACGATAATCATGTGACTCTAACATATATGGGTGATGGTGCAGTTCGTCAAGGATCTCTGCATGAGACATTTAACCTGGCTATGCTTTGGAACCTTCCGGTAGTTTTTATTTGTGAGAACAATGGATATGCCATGGGAACATCAGTTGAAAGGACTGCCAACCATAGTGAGATTTGGAAACTAGGCTTGGGGTACGAAATGCCTTGTTCAGCAGTAGACGGTATGGACCCCGCAGTTGTATATGCAGCGATGCAAGAAGCTATAGATCGGGCTCGTTCTGGAGGTGGGCCTACATTTTTAGAAATAAGAACCTATAGGTATAAAGGTCATTCAATGTCTGATGCTCAGCTTTACAGAACAAAAAATGAGGTTGCAGAGTATCAGAAAGTTGATCCCATAAGCATTGTAAAAAAAATGATTGAAAAAAAGAAATGGTCAAGCCCTGATGAACTTGAAGCAGTAAACAAAAGAGTCAAATTACTTGTTGCTGAATGTGTCAAGTTTGGGGAAGACTCACCATTTCCTGAAAGTCATGAGTTATGGCAAGATGTTTATGTTCAAACTGATTATCCATTTATAAAGGAATAAGCTATGGCGATTGTTATTAATATGCCCCGTTTAAGTGATACAATGACTGAAGGTGTTGTTGCTAAATGGCATGTGAAAGTTGGTGATAATATTACTGAAGGAAGTCTTTTAGCTGAGATTGAAACAGATAAAGCTACAATGGATTTTGAGGCATTCCCGGGTCAAGAAGGAATCTTGTTGTTTAGAGGGATGGATGAAGGTGCATCAGCTCCTGTTGATACTATTCTTGCAATTTTAGGTGATAAAGATGAAGATATTAGCGCTTTAATATCGGATGAAACTAAGCCTGCTGACACCTCTGAAAGCATTGAAGCTGATAAAGAGTCAGTTTTGAATTCTGCCATACAGGCTCAGGAGCCAACTCAGGTCGTTGAGCCTGTAGAGATAAATTTAGCAGATGAGCGCATCAAAGCCTCTCCATTAGCAAAGTCCTTAGCCAAGGAAAAGGGTATTGATATATATAAAATTACTGGTACTGGAGAAGGTGGTAGAATAATAAAACGGGACATTGAAACTCATCAAGTAACGCCTTCGGTTTTGCCGGTTGCTAAAAAATCATACCCGAGCTCTGGATATTCAGATGTTCCTATCAGTCAAATGCGCAAGACTATTGCAAAACGTTTGGCAGAAAGTAAGTTTACAGCCCCACACTTTTATCTTACAATCTCTGTGGATATGGATGCAGCTATTGACGCTAGGAAGATACTTAATTCAGACGGTGATGTAAAGATATCATTCAATGATTTGGTTGTTAAGGCAGTATCTAAGGCTTTAAAAAAACACCCTGAAGTTAACAGTTCGTGGTTAGGTGATGTTATCAGAACTAATTATGATATTAATGTTGGAGTCGCTGTAGCAGTTGATGACGGCTTGCTTGTTCCTGTCGTTAGAAATGCCGATGTAAAAAGTCTTGAAGTAATTTCAAATGAGGTTAAGGATTTTGCATTGAGAGCTAAAAACAAAGAACTTCAGCCTTCAGACTGGGAA
>CAJWXO010000014.1 GCA_913049755.1 uncultured Cryomorphaceae bacterium | reverse complement strand
TTTTGCTTAGAGACTCAATTTCATTAGGAACAGCAGGTGGTGATTTTGGTGTAATCGGTAATCAGCTAGCTACAGCAAACTCCGAAGGCCGAGCATACGGTCTTGAATTAACTTACCAACAGAAACTATTTAAGGGGTTTTTCGGAATTGCGGCTATAACTTTAGTTCGGAGTGAATTTCAAGACATAGGTAATAAATACGTAGCAAGCTCATGGGATAATGGAAT
This sequence comes from uncultured Cryomorphaceae bacterium, assembly GCA_913049755.1. The sequence goes on along the minus strand of CAJWXO010000014.1, from coordinate 18,772 downwards.
CATTGCAACATTTACGTTTGGGAAAAAGTTTGGGAAGAATTATGAAATTGGTTGTCAATATCAATTGCTTGGCGGAGCTCCCTACACACCATTTGATCTAGCCGCAACTGCTAATATCGCAAACTGGAATGTTCTTGGCCGTGGCATACCGGATTATAATAATTTGAACTCAATGCGCTACAAAGAATTTAATCGTCTCAATGTTCGGATAGACAAAAAATGGTTCCTAAAAAAATTCAATGTTGACCTCTATTTTGATATCCAAAACGCTTTGGCTTATTCTGTTGATGGACCTGCATTTATTGATGTTGTTAGAGATAGCCAAGGAAATCCAGTTATAAACCCTAATATCACATCTCAATATTTAACGACAACACTACCCAATAGCAGCGGCACTGTTTTACCTAGTGTCGGCTTCATTTTTGAATTCTAATACAAAAGATATTTACTTCTGATATTTTTCTTATAGTCCTCTAATTTAATACTCCAACTTGCCTCAATCTTCTTAAGTCCGATACCATCTTGGATTTGATTCTTTAATAAGCTTGAACCTGCAAGTTTGTCAAAAAATGGAGAAAAGAATAATTTTTCGGAATTGGAATTAATTTTTCTCCATTCTTTGTAATAATCAATAATATATTTTAAATCAAACCCTTTAGCAAAGAGTTTTAATTCTCTTAAATCTTCGCCATGGCATATTTGATTATTAAATTTTGGATACTTTGAGCCTAAGTTTGGCATAGGTTTAAAAGAAAACGACTTATCAATACACCAAGGAGCACCAATAGTTTGAAATGGATAGTCCGTCCCTCTACCAACTGAAACGGGGCAAGCCTCAAATAGGCATAAAGAAGGATATAGTCTTACAGAGTTGACATTCGGGAGATTAGGTGATGGAGGAATTGGAGAATGCAATGATTCTCTTTGATAATTTGGAATAGTCAAAACCTTTAAATTTAATTTAGAGGCATTATTGATCCAACCTTCTCCTCGCGTCATGAGCGCATACTCACCAATTGTTAATCCATATAATATTGGAACTGGGTGCATTCCTACAAATGAACAATAAGAAGTATCTAATATTGGTCCGTCAATAATTGAAGAAAACGGATTGGGTCTATCAAGAACAATAAGCAATTTTTCATTTTCAGCACAAGCCTCCATTACATAGGAAAGAGTAGATATATAGGTGTAGAATCGTACACCAATATCCTGTAAATCAAAAATAACAACGTCTAAATCCTTTAAATCTTTTTTTGTCGGCTTTTTGTGCGAGCCATACAAGGAAGTTATGGGCAAACCTGATATGGGATCAATATCATCCAAAACAATTTCACCTGCTGGTGCGGCCCCTCTAAATCCATGTTCAGGTGAAAATATCCGGATAACATTCCAACCATTTCTCAAACATCTGTCTACAGTATGGATGGGCTTTAAATAATTTGAGTAATTAACTGTATGATTAATATTATCCCATTTACCTTGACTCAGAGAAGGCGCATGAGCTACTACTCCTATTCTCTTTCCTTTTAACAAATGATCATATGATTCTAATCTAACAGCGCCCGTCTTTTCAAAATAGATATTATTTTCATGAATGACTTGACTGAATAAAGCATATGGAAACATCAAAAAAATAAGGCCAATATGTAGTCGCCACGTATATTTACAAAACATGGTTCCAAGATGGCGATTTTTATCGATATGGCTAGGTTGGCGTTGGGCAAAAAACATCCAACGCCAAAAAAAAGCTAATTTTTTGGCTATATCCGTTATTGGAGTCGGAATAATGACGATCATAATTGGTTTAAGCACAGGTCAAGGACTGCAATTTGAAATCGAAAAAAAAATTGAAAGGTTCCATGGATCTTATCAAATCCGCCCTTATCAAAGTGCATTAGAAGGAGATTTATATGCTTTTTCAAAATCCCAATTATATATTGATTCAAATGAATTTTTTGAGAGAACCAGATCAATAGAAAGCTATCATTTCGTTGCTTGGAAGTCAGGAATTATTACTTTTTCAAATCAAATGGAGGGAGCAAGACTTTTTGGTTTTGATAAAATCCCTGAATCAATCTCTTCAGTCAATTATGAAGGAATAGTCCCGAACTGGTCCAGTAGCCCCAATTCTATATGGATATCAAAAGAAATGGCGAGGAAATTGGGAGCATCATTAAATGACCAGATTCAAATGTATTTCAGCCGAGAAGGCCGCCAAAATCCATCAATTAGATACTTTGATATTGTTGGGATTTTTAACAGCGGAATTAGTGAATGGGAAGATCCATTAATAATCTGCTCATTAAATACCATACAAAAGCTGAATAAGTGGGATTTCGACAACTCCCAAGCTGTTTTACTTTATACTAAAAACAAAGCATCAAGAGAGCAAGCGGAGCAGTTAAATGCTACAGTACCTGTAGATTTTGAAGTTTTCACAAGTCAAGATGATTTCCCGCAATTATATCAATGGATAAATTTATTTGACAACAATACATATCTCTTGGGGGTTATTCTTACTATTGTAGCCAGTTTCAACGCCATTGTAGTCATTTTCATAAGAATTATAGAAAAAAAAGCATCATTAGCAATACTTCGAGCCATTGGAATGCGTAAAACATCCCTCTACAAAAGCTTTATGACACTTTTTTATCCAAGTATATTATCAGGATTAGCTCTTGGAAATATTCTTGGATATCTACTTTTATTTGTTCAATCAAAGTGGGGATTGATACCACTAGATCCAGACACCTACTACATTTCTATTGTTCCCGTATCATGGCCGTGGATCAAATTTCTTTATGCCAATATTTTGATTTTTATAGTTCTGACAGGAACAACTTGGATAACTTCTATGATTTTATCTAAAATTAACCCGAGTCGTGTTTTGCAGTCGCAATAAGGGGTTTATATTTGCACACCCAATAGAAAAAACTGGTGCGGTAGTTCAGTTGGTTAGAATATCGGCCTGTCACGCCGAGGGTCGCGGGTTCGAGTCCCGTCCGCACCGCAAAATTATCCTCCAATTTGGAGGATTTTTTTATTTACAATTAGTATCTTTCTAAGAGAAAAAATATGAAGAGATCACTTTTTTTAATATTATTTGTGTTAGGGTGTTGTCTTGATGTTGTTGCAGATATATTTTTCATGCAAGAATTTCAAGGCTCTAGAACAATATATTATTTAGGTTCTACTTTAACTTTTATTGGTGGAATGGGTTATGTTTTTTATTTGATTTTCAAAACTTCAAAAAGGAATTAATGTCAGTTCACCTTAGCGGGTTTACCTTTGATAAAATAAATTTTAAGAAAAAAATTATGGCAATAGAATTTACAAATAGTAATTTTCAGGATCTAGTAATGAAGTCTGATAAGCCAGTTCTGGTTGACTTTTGGGCAGAATGGTGTGGGCCGTGCAGAATGGTAGGACCAATGGTAGATGAATTGGCCATAGATTTTGAAGGACGCGCAGTTGTAGGAAAGGTCGATGTTGATTCACAAAATGAAATTGCAGCGCAGTTTGGCATTCGAAATATCCCCACTCTTTTAATCTTTAAAAATGGTGAGGTGGTAGACAAGCAAGTTGGCGTGGCAGCAAAAAGTATTCTTGCTGATAAATTAGAAGCAGTAATATAAAATGTTTTCTACTGCAGTCATATTGGCTGGCGGAAAAGGTACTAGAATTCAAGAATCCTTCCCGGGTATTGCAAAACCAATGGTCCCTGTGGCAGAGAAGCCGGTTTTGCAACATATTATAGAAACATACAGCGCTCAAGGAATTGAGCGTTTTTTTATTACAATAGGATATTTAGGAAGCCAGATTCAAGATTTTTTCGGGGATGGTTCAAGATGGAATATTGATATTCAATATGTCATTGAGGATCAACCTCTAGGCACAGCAGGAGCACTCAGTCTTCTACAAGATAAATTATCAGATCCTTTTTGGGTTATCTATGGAGATACAATAAGCAGCATACACTTAAAAAAAATGAGCGATTTTCATCTTGAGAAGAATGCTCAACTCACTTTGTTCGTTCATCCCAATGATCATCCCTATGACAGTGACCTAATTAGCTATGACTCGATTAACAAAATAACTAAAGTTCACAGCAAGCCCCACTCCCCTAATCTTGAATTTGCAAATTGTGTCAATGCCGCTTTCTATCTTATGAATCCAGAAATAATTAATGAGATTCCAAAAAACACTAGCTCAGATTTTGGTAGAGATTTATTTCAAAAGTGGACAGATATATTTGAAATGTATGCCTATAATAGCACTGAATACATTAAAGATATGGGTAAGAGTGAAAGAAGAAAAGAAGTGGAAAAGGCCTATCTAAATGGAAAAGTTGACTCAAGAAACATTGCTAAAAAACAAAAAGCTATTTTTATTGACCGCGATGGAGTAATAAATCATGATACAGATCTGATAAAACATCAAGATGAAATGAGTGTATATGAATTTGCAGGACCGGCAATTCGTAGAATAAATAAAAGTGAATATATATCGATAGTAATCACAAATCAAAGTGTTATTGCACGAGGCCTCTGTAATGTGAATACTTTAAATTTAATTCACTCCAGAATGGATAAACAACTTGGAGAAATGGGTGCATACATCGACTATTTATACTATTGTCCTCATCATCCAGATGGAGGCTTTCCTGAAGAGATTAAAGAGTTTAAAATTGATTGTGAATGTCGAAAACCCAAACCGGGGATGATTTTAGAGGCTTCAAAAAAATTTAATATTGACTTATCTAAGAGCTGGATGATTGGTGATTCTCCGCGAGACATACAATCTGGGTTATCTGCTGGAGTCAAAACTGTTCGGGTTGAAACCGGACATGGTAATATTGAAAGTGAAATAGAACCACATTTTAAAGTTAAAAACCTCGCTCATGCTGTAGATCTTATTTTAAATAATAAAATTAAAACTCTCCAAACAAAATGATTATAACTCGAACCCCTTTTAGAATCAGCTTTGTTGGAGGTGGAAGTGATCTCCCCGCCTTTTTTAAAGAATATGGAGGAGCGGTATTGTCAAGCTCTATAGATAAATACATGTATATATCCTCCCATGATTTTTTTGAAAAGGGAAAAATAAGAACGAAATACTCAGTAACAGAAACAGTAAATTCTGTGGACGACATAGAACACCCAATTCTCAGGACAATAATGAGGAAACTTAATGTTAGTAGGGGATTAGAAATTTCATCTATCGCCGACGTTCCTGCAGGAACAGGAATGGGAAGCTCTTCGAGTTTTACAGTTGGAACTCTTCATAACATGATGGCCAGAGAAGGAAGGATTGATCAAGTAAATAAAGCATGGCTAGGAGAAAGCGCATGCGAAATTGAAATAAATGATCTCAATGAACCAATTGGGAAACAGGATCAATACGCAGCCGCATTTGGAGGCTTGAATATATTTAGATTTAATCGAGATAATACAGTTGATGTTGAGCCCGTGGTTATCAATAACGATGCATTGACGCAATTTAGGAATCACATGCGTCTTTATTATGTTGGCAACCAACGAAGCGCATCCACTATATTATCTAAGCAAAGCAAAGAATCTTTAAAAGCCAACAAAATTGAATCCTTAAGAACAATGGTTTCCTTCGTTGATGACTTCGCAAAATCAATCACAGCTAATAATTGGAAACGTTGCGGCGACATCATTGATGAAAATTGGTCTCTAAAGCAGTCTCTAACAGATGGAATCAGTACCCCTGCAATAGAACAAATATATTCTTTAGGTAAGAAAAATGGTGCATGGGGAGCAAAACTCCTGGGTGCAGGTGGTGGTGGATTCATGCTTTTTTTCGCACCTCCTGAAAGGCATTTATCAATTGATCAGGCTCTAGGTCTTCCAAACTTTCCATTTAATTTAGAAACAGGTGGGTCACAAGTTATTTTTAATGGTTAATCCTGAATAGTACCTTAGCGTTATGACAAGACTTGAATACCGTAAATTATTGCAAAAAACATTGAATGATCTTGATCTAGGGTCTGTTGGCCTAATGACAACGATGTTTTTACAAGCCCGCGAAGATGGTTCTAGAATATATACAATGGGAAATGGGGGATCAGCTGCTAATGCAAGTCATGCGGCAGGAGATTTTCTGAAAGGAGCCTCATTTGGACTGGAAAAGAGATTTCAAATCATTTGCCTTAATGACAATGCGCCTAGCTTGATGGCCGTAGCTAATGATATCGGCTGGGATGATATTTTTATTGAACCATTGAAGAATTTTTTAAAGCCCAACGATATTGTTATAGGCATAAGCGGCTCAGGAAATTCTAAAAATATATTAAAGGCAATTAATTTTTCTAAGGAAAATGGAGCTAAAACCATTGGCATGACAGGATTTAACGGTGGTAAGTTGAAAGAAATTGTTGATGTATCTATTCATTCACCTGCTATGGATATGGAAATAGCTGAAGATATCCATATGGCTGTCTTTAATATGGTAAAAAAAGAAGTGATGTCTGCTCTTATGTCAGATAATCCCAGTATGGGTGGCACATACGATAAACGGGTATCAGAATAAGTTAAATTTTAGTGCGATTAGTTTTTTCACAATGAGTGTGGAGGTATTTTAATAATTTCTTTAGATCCAGAATCCAAACGGACATATGTTAGAAAAGGAAATTTAGGAACTAAAACCCTATCGCATCCATCGATACAACTTTGTTGAAAAAGAACCCTGCCAAAGGAATCCAAAACTTGAACAGAACCTTCAAAAAATGAAGACTCATTAGTCAACACCCAACCTTCTCCTGAATAAAAAAGGCTCCAAGAATTTTTAACCTCATTATCTATTAAGCCTATGGAATTCAGCAAGCTACCATAATTAGGGATACCATATCCTTTAAGAGAGTCAGGATTAAATGAATTACTTGAACTATTGCGAATATTAGTCAAAATATCCTGAATATTATACACGGAATTGTTTGCTTTGACTGCCTGAAGGATACTTGCAGTTGCACCACAAATGATAGGAGAAGCAAAAGAAGTACCACTACTAGTTCCAATTGTTCCATTTGATGTCATAACTGTAGCACCTGAACCCCTCGCCATAACGTCTGGTTTAATTCGACCATCACTAGTCGGTCCTTGAGAGGAAAAACCAGAACGAATACCTAATGCATCGACTGAACCTATTGACAAAATTGAATCAGCATCTGCTGGACAACTAATATATTTCCAACTACTCGCACCCTCATTGCCTGCAGCTACAACAACTATCATACCTACCCTTGCTGCAATCGTTGCTGCGATGGAGATAACACTTGTCTTGCCGTTTAAGTCCGCATAAGAATGATCACCTACACCATTGTCAAATGTGGTATAACCTAGTGATGTATTAATAACATCGACACCAATACTATCTGCCCATTCTGACGCCCAGACCCAATTATCTTCTTCCGCTAAAGTCTCAGAAAGCTCATTCTCTGTTCTAAATAAAGCATAAGAAGCCTCGGGTGCCGTGCCTACAAATGTTCCATTTAAATCCGCACAAATAGTACTTAAAACACTCATACCATGACTTCCAACATGGAAAACATTTGTATCTCCATCAACAAAATCTTTTGTTAACACAATACGACCTTGACTCCAAGCTCCTTGAAATACAGAATGGGTCTCCGTGCCTGAAAAACCACCATCCATAAGGGCAATTAATATGTCCTGACCAGCATAACCCGCATCATGAACAGGATCAAGGTTAATCTGTTCTACTTGACCCAATCCTTGCCCATAAGAGAAACCATAAGTTTTCTTGGCATCATATTCTTTTCTGCCCATGGTTAAGACAGGCTTGATTTCACTTACCCATTCTAGGCTTGAAATAATTGCAAGTTCATCACTGCTAGCTTCAACCGACAGAGCGCGCAACCAACGAGAGAAAAACCTAACATTTGCACCAGTTGATTCGACCAAATCAATCAATTGATTGGAAAATGAATAATCCCATAAACGCAATGGAATATCCTGCCTTAGCCTTCTCTCCATAGCTAATGGTGATAAGGAAGGCGTCGAAGAGGGAGATACTCCAAGCTGTTCAAGTACTGGCTCATTCACATAAATCCAGTAGCGTTTTATTTCTTGTCCAAATAATGGACTTTTAAGGATAATAAGAAAAATAAGGATTATATGTTTTCGCATTAAAATAATTTTTATGATTGAATTACACCAGAACCAACTAATTCATCTCCATTATACCATGAAGCAAATTGTCCTGGAGCAATTGATTTCATTGGATATTTACTATAAATTGCTAAACCTTCATTTTTTACTTCAATTTTCGCAGCGAATAGTTTTTGTCGGTACCTTATTCGGACCATATAATTTCTGGAATCTCCCATTACCATTTTACTTGATTCATCAACCCAGTGAACATCCTCATGAAGTATTTTCAATGATGAACGGTACAATCCAGGATGATTTTCTCCTTGGCCAACAAAGACGATATTATTTTTTACATCGATAGAAATAACAAATAGAGGTAATGCCATACCTCCAACTAGCAATCCTTTTCTTTGCCCAATGGTATAATAGTAGGCTCCTTTATGATGTCCTACTATACTGCCAGAAGAAGGCAACAATATCCATGGCTCACCCCATTTTTGGGGTTTAAACCCTGACCATGTAGGAGAGATTTCTATTATTTTTCCTTTTAAAGGCCTTAGTTTTTGTTGTAAAAATTCTGGTAAGCTCACTTTTCCTATAAAACAAAGTCCTTGCGAATCTTTTTTATCGGCAGTAGCCAATCCAATAGTTTTTGCGATTTTACGTACCTCAGACTTTTCAAGGTGACCAATTGGGAACATAGCTTTTGAAAGTTGTTCTTGATTCAATTGACAGAGAAAATAACTTTGATCTTTAGATTTATCTGCCCCAGCCAAAAGATGATGAACACCATCAAGCGTTGTGCTTTTTTGGACATAGTGACCAGTTGAAACAAAGTCAGCACCTAGAGTAAGAGCTGCTTTTAAAAATATATCAAATTTTATTTCTCGATTACAAAGAATATCGGGATTAGGTGTTCGTCCTGCCTGGTACTCTGAGAACATATAATCAACAATTCGTTTCTTATATTGATCACTTAAGTCCAAAACCTGAAAAGGTATTTCTAGTTTTTCCGCTACTAATAGAGCATCATTGGAATCTTCTATCCAAGGGCACTCCTCTTCCAAAGTAACCGACTCATCTGTCCAATTCCGCATGAATAAGCCTATAACTTTATGCCCTTGTTTTTTCAAAAGGTAAGCTGCAACAGATGAATCTACTCCACCAGACAGACCTACAACAATCGATGCCATTAGTGTTCAGTGATATTTATCTCTCGACCCTTTTGAAAGGTGATTGATTTCTCAGGTTTTCCAACACTATAAATGACCCATTTACCTTCACGATAACCATTTAAGTAGACGCCTATCATTTTAACGCGACCGTCAACATCATAGTCAATCCATTTGCCATTTAAAACGTTATTCGAATAATTGCTTAACCTTATTTTTTCTCCACTTTCAGACCATCTAATCCATTGGCCCTGCTTTTTAGCATTATTCATTATTCCAGCCTCAACAATATTTCCATTAGAATAATACGTCTTGTACAAGCCCTCTAAATTGCCTTTTTTCCACGTTTCTAGAATAATTATTCGATCATTTTCATCATATATTTTCCAAATGCTATCTTTTACGTTTTTTGACAGGTACATGCCTTCAGAAATGAGTTTTTCTTTTCTACTATAATTCTTTACATAACATTCTCCCGAAAGTCCCTTAAAGGTCATCAAAGTCCTTAATGAGCCGTTGGAATAGTAATGCTTAAAAGAGCCCTTCGGTATCCCCATTTCGAACTCACCGATATATCTGTCAATAGCAGTTCCATTATGCTTTACCCTCCACAATCCATCCTTTAAGCCTTTTTTAGTGTGATTCTGATATCTAAGTTCTTCCTTTTGGCCTTGAGCAGATATATCATTAACCAAGATGATACAGATAAAAAATATTAAATAATATTTCATGATTGATCTGTCTTGACAAAAGCATGAACAAAGTCTAATGTATCGATTTCCCCGAGCAAAGACTTATTTATACTAGTTTTAAGATTTCGTGAGGGCATAGTTACGGAAACGTTAGTTATCGGATCCTTAACATGAAAAGTTACTTTACAATCACCAGGGTTTTTTCTTAGAATCTCTCCTAGCTCTTGCCATCTATGAACTATGACATCATTTACATCCGACATTATATCGATACTCCTAGCTTCTCTTTCAAAAACTTCAGATAATAATATAATCTTGGTTATATCGGCATAGAGGCGAGCAGAAGAATCATTTTTAGCCCAATTAGGTCTATGAACTCTGCCCCGAATTAAAACCATAATGTCATCAACTAAAAACTCTCTAAAATTCAAAAATTGCTTTCCAAAAAGAACAAACTCACGCGTGCCTTCATGGTCTTCAAGAGTAAACACACCCATTTCTTTTCCATTTCTGCTGGTCTTGACCTGAACATTAGAGATTATTCCCGCAATGGTATAATCTCGATAAGAGGAACCTCCCGCAAAGATTTCAAGATTTTCCATTTCAGCAATGGAATTCTTAACAAATGTCCGGATTTCAAACTTATAATTATCCAATGGGTGTGCACTTAAAAATATACCATTGATATCACGCTCACGCTTCAACTGTTCTAAATTATTCCACTCATCTACTACAGGTAACTCTGGCTCCGGAATATCCACACCAGAATCACCGCCAAATAAAGAAACCTGATTTGAGTTTTCCTGATCTTGCAATCCTTGTCCATAACGCCGTATTTTCTCAAGGAAATTTTTACCATCAGATATTTCCGAAAATAGCATTGCTCGATGCAGTCCTTCAAAGCTATCAAATCCTCCACCTAAAGCTAAAGCCTCCCAAGTCCCCTTATTGACAATCCGCATATCTACGCGTCTTGCGAAGTCAAAAATAGTTTTATAAAAACCTTTATCTGAACGATTCTCCATTAAAAAATCTACTGCTGCACTACCTACGCCGCGCATTCCAAGTAATCCAAACCTAAGTGCACCCTTTTCATTAACGGTAAAGACATCTTCAGACTCATTAACATCAGGACCTAAAACATCTAATTTCATCCGTTTGCATTCTTCCATGAAAAAAGTAACTTGCTTGATATCATTCATATTGTTTGATAAAACAGAAGCCATATACTCAGCGGGATAATTTGCCTTTAAATAAGCCGTTTGATATGCTATCCATGCATAGCATGTTGAATGTGACTTATTGAAAGCATAAGATGCAAATGCCTCCCAATCTTTCCATATTTTTTCAAGAATTTCACTAGGGTGCCCACGTTCAGCTCCTCCATTTATAAATTGAGGTTTCATCTGGTCAAGAACCGATCTAATCTTTTTTCCCATCGCTTTTCTTAAAACGTCAGCTTCACCTTTTGAAAAACCAGCTAATTTTTGAGATAATAGCATGACCTGCTCTTGATAGACAGTAATACCGTATGTCTCTTTCAAAAAACCTTCCATATCCGGCAAATCATATGTAATTGGCTCAATCCCGTGTTTTCTTTTAATAAAACTTGGTATGTATTCAATTGGACCTGGTCTATATAATGCGTTCATTGCAATCAAATCACCAAATACCGTTGGCTTCAAGTCTTTTAGATGCTTTTGCATTCCAGGAGATTCATATTGAAAGATACCTACAGTCTCGCCTCTTTGAAATAACCTGTAAGTAGTCTCATCATCTATTGGAATATCTTCCATATCTAAAACAACCTCATGTCGCTTTTTGACTAAAAGAACTGCATCTTTTATAATTGTAAGGGTTTTAAGACCTAAAAAATCCATTTTTAACAGACCGGCTGACTCAACCACAGCATTATCAAATTGAGTACACCACATTTCACTGTCTTTAGCGACTGCTACTGGTATCAAATCACGAATATCTGATGGCGTTATGATAACTCCACAAGCATGAATTCCAGTATTCCGAAGAGAACCCTCAAGGACTTTAGCCTGCCTTAATGTTTCACCACTGGCATCATCAGCTTCATAAAATGCCCTTAAATTCTTCGCTTTTTGATAGTCTTCCCCATTTAATTGCTCACGAATTTTTTTATCATCAAAACCAAGCACATTTCCTAAACTCTGATTATCGGGAACTGTCTTTGTTAATCTATCAGCTTGCTCAAATGATAAGTCAAGCGCCCGAGCTGCGTCCTTAATAGATGACTTGGCAGCCATTTTTCCATAAGTGATAATTTGAGCAACCTGGCTAGATCCGTATTTTTCAATCACATACTGAATGACACGATCTCTTCCCCTATCGTCAAAATCTATATCGATATCAGGAAGACTGACCCGATCAGGATTCAGAAACCTCTCAAATAGCAAGTTATAGGCAATTGGATCAACATTAGTTATCCCTATACAATAAGCCACTGCAGAGCCGGCTGCAGAACCTCTTCCAGGGCCTACAGTTACATTCATATCTCTTGCGGCATTGCAGAAATCTTGAACTATTAAAAAATAACCTGGGTATCCGGTTTTTTTAATTGTCTCAAGCTCAAAATCTATTCGATCCTTGATTTCATCTGTTAGCTTTCCATATCTCCTCTTAGCGCCTAAATAAGTAAGATCCTTTAAATATTCATTTTCCCCGTTTTTCTGATCATCTTTATTATTTATTGTTGCTAAAAATTCAGAAGGAATTTTAAAGTTTGGCAGAAGAACTTCCCGAGCTAAAGGATAATTATCAACTTTATTGAGAACATCTTGAAGATTAGATAAAGCAAATGGAATATCTGAAAACTTCACAGACATTTCTTTTTTTGAAGTTAGGTAAAATTGATCATTAGGAAAACCATACCGAAAACCTTTACCCTGACCTATTGGCGTAGACCGTTTCTCGTTGTCTTTCACACACAATAATATATCATGCGCTTCTGCTTCACTCTGGTCCAGATAAAAAGCATTATTTGCTGCTATAGGCTTTACACTATGGTTCGAACAAAATCTCAAAAGAGTCTCATTAATAATATCTTCTTCAGGCAGGCCATGCCGATTGATTTCCGCATAAAAATCTGAGCCAAATGCATTTTTATACCATAAAAAAGCTTCCTCTGCTTGTTTTTCACCTACTTGAAGTATTAATTGAGGTATCTCTCCCCTTAATCCCCCAGTAGTAACCATCAAACCCTCTTTATTCTTAAGAAGTACATTTCTATCAATTCTAGGAACATAGTAAAAACCTTCAATATATGCACCTGAGCTAAGCCTAGCTAAATTATGATAACCGACTTTATTCTTGGCTAAAAGAGGGATTTGATAACCATCGTCTTTTTGACTCTTATCATCTCTGTTGCGACATACGTATGCCTCATATCCTATAATCGCCTTTAGCTCTTTTTTTCCATCAGGTCGTGTCCGATTATAATCACTCACCGCTTTTATAAATTGAAAAGCGCCCATCATATTACCGATATCAGTAATACCTAAAGCATGTTGACCATCAGCAACAACTCTTTGAACCATAGACGAAACCTTAGCTGTGGCTTGTAAAACACTAAACTGACTATGGGTATGCAAATGAAAGAAGTCTTCAGATTCCTTTATCTGAATATCCTCCGGGGAGCTAAATTGGTTGTGAACTTCTGAAACTTCATTTTTAGATTTGGAAATAACAGCACTTTCCTTTTTGAAGTTTACATGAACAAGACCTATTGGCTTTATCGAGCCCTTATTGGCATCTTGAAATTTTTTCAAAGATGCTTGATCCCAACCTAATTCATCATGACTCCAATGCTCTAGCCTTACCAATTCCCAAAAACAACGTGCAGAGGCCTCAACATCTGCAGTTGCATTGTGCGCTTCTTTGAACTCTTCGCCAAATAGCTTGAGGTGTAATTCACTTAATTTGGGAATTTTAAAGGAGTTACCTCTCCCTTTTATCTGCGTAACCTTAGCTGAACGTGGAGTGCAGGTATCAAGAACAGGCAATTCTAGAAGCTGAGGATTAATCCCAGCGCGAATAAACTCTGCACCAAGAACATTTGTATCAAACTTTAGATTGTGACCAATTAAAAAGTTTGTTCCATCTAAGACATTTACAAATTTCTGAATTACCTCTTCCAATAAGAGACCATCCCTTAAAGCTAGATCTGTTGATATTCCATGAATATCCTGAGCTTTGAACGGAATATTAAATCCTTTAGGTTGAATCAAATAGTCCTGGGCTTCTATTAATGCACCATTCACATCATGCAATTGCCATGCGATTTGAATAACCCTTGGCCAATTGTCTAGGTCATTTAATGGAGCACTCCAATTCCTTGGTAACCCAGTAGTTTCAGTGTCAAAAATCAGATACATTCTCTTCTCTAAATTAGCATCTTATAAATTGACTATCTAATAAAATTACAGGAAGTTTTCAACTTTTTAGACAAGAACCGCATCTAAATCATATTCCGAAGCACTTATGATTTTAACTTCAACAAAAGAGCCCTGTTTTAAGTGGACACCAGGGCATCTTAAGTGAATTTCATTATCTACATCTGGGCTATCATGTTCGCTTCGACACACATAATTTCCATTCGCATCTTCTCTGTCCACAATACATTTGATTCGCCTATCAAGTAATGTCTCGTTACGTTCAGCTGAAATATTCATTTGAATCTCCATGATCTGATTTAACCTTGATTGCTTAATCTCTTGAGGAATATCGTCTTCTAATTTGTAAGCATGAGTATTTTCCTCATGACTGTAAGCAAAAACCCCCAATCTCTCAAATTTTTGAACCTTTACCCAATCCAGTAGAATATTGAAATCTTCATCGGTCTCTCCTGGATAACCAACGATAATTGTCGTTCTAATGGCGACACCCGGAATCTTTTCCCGCATATTATTAAGAAGTACGTTCGTCTTTGACATTGTGGTTCCTCTTCTCATACTCTTTAAAACTGAATCTGAAATATGTTGAAGCGGAATATCTATATAATTACACACTTTTGGGTTTTCTCTAATAACATCCAAAACATCATTTGGGAAACCTGTTGGAAATAAATAATGGAGACGTATCCATGATATTCCGTTGACATCACTAAGAGCCGTAATTAGATCTGCTAATCTCCTCTTACCATATATATCAAGTCCATAATAGGTAAGGTCCTGAGCAATTAATATCAGTTCAACAACTCCCTTTTCCGCAAGCTTTTTTGCCTCAGTAACCAAATCTTCTATAGAAGTTGACTTATGACTTCCGCGCATAAGTGGAATAGCACAAAAAGAGCATGGCCGGTCACAACCTTCACTTATTTTCAGATAAGCAAAATGCTGAGGAGTTGTAGTAAGCCTCTCTCCAATTAACTCTCTGCGGTAGTCAGCACCCAAAGCTTTTAATAACAATGGCAAATCTCTTGTTCCGAAATAATCATCAACATCGGGTATTTCCTTTTCAAGATCTTCCTTATATCTCTCTGAGAGACAGCCGGTAACAAAAACCTGGTCAACTAGTCCATTTTTTTTTGCCCTAACCGCGTCAAGAATAGTATCTACAGATTCTTCTTTTGCATTATCAATGAAACCACAAGTATTGACAACGACTATTTGTCCATCCTTTTCATGAACTACATCCTTACCTGAAGCTCGCAGTTGGCCCATAAGAACCTCACTATCATATATATTCTTCGAACAGCCCAATGTAATTACATTAATTCTGTTACGCTTAGCAGACTTTGTTCTCATTTAATTAAAATTTTAAGTGACGAACGGAGAGCCCTTCATTTTTAATTTCTTCTAGTGTTTCGATACCTATTTCGATATGAGTATTAACATAATTTGAACTCACTTGTTGATCACTCTCTTCGGTTTTCACTCCCTCTGGCACCATCGGCTGATCTGAAACTAATAATAGAGCGCCCAATGGTACATGATTCTTGAACGCTGCCGAAAAAAGCGTAGCTGTCTCCATATCAATGGCCATAGCTCTAATCTCCTCAAGATAATTTTTAAAGACTTCATCGTGCTCCCATACTCGTCTATTTGTGGTGTAAACAGTCCCTGTCCAATAATCGCATTCCCTATTCCTAATGACATGACTAACTGCGCGCTGCAAAGAAAAAGTAGGTAAAGCAGGCACCTCTGGTGGGAAATAAGCATTTGACGTTCCCTCTCCTCGAATTGCTCCAATGGGGACAATATAGTCGCCAATTTCCGTACGCTTTTTCAACCCTCCACACTTACCTAAAAATAAAACAGCTTTAGGTTTTATGGCCGTTAATAAGTCGCAAATTGTTGCTGCATTTGGGCTTCCCATTCCAAAATTTACCATGGTAATACCGGCGCCGGATGCACATGGCATAGATTTTTTTCCACCAATTAATTGACCACCAGTAATATCGACAAACCTTAATAAATAATCATTAAAATTTGTTAAAATTATATAATCCGAAAATTCAGAAAGCTCCAATCCAGTATATCTTGGGAGCCAATTTTGAGTTATTTCATTTTTTGTTTTCATTCTAGAAGAGCTTTTATAAATGCTTCAGGATTGAAAGGAACCAGATCATTTTCTCCCTCACCTATTCCCAAAAAACGAACTGGAAGATTCAATTGATCCGACAGCGCCAAAGCGATACCCCCTTTTGCAGTCCCATCCATTTTTGTTAAAATTAATCCTGTCACCTTGGTTACTTTTGAAAACTCTACAGCCTGGTTTATAGCATTTTGTCCTGTCGAGGCATCAAGAACCATTAGTATTTCATGAGGTGCATCAGGAATAACCTTTTCCATAACTCTTTTGATTTTTGACAATTCGTTCATCAAATTAACTTTGTTGTGAAGCCTTCCTGCTGTATCAATAATTACCAGGTCAGCATTTTTATTTTTACCAAATTCCACAGCGGCGTATGCAACTGCCGCAGGATCTGTATTCATGCCCTTTTCGACAATCTCAACCCCAACTCGGTTTGACCATATTTTTAATTGGTCAACTGCTGCTGCCCTGAAGGTATCCGCTGCGCCTAAAATTACTTTTTTATCTTGATTTTTATAATAACTAGATAACTTCCCAATAGTCGTAGTCTTCCCTACACCATTGACACCAACTACAAGAATAACATGAGGTTTTGAATCACTTATATGAACAGGACCGTAGGACTTATTCTTTAAACGATCGATTAGGGTCTTACTGATTATATTCTGCAATTCAGCCTGAGACACATATTTGTTTTTCTTAACGCTACTTTCAACTGCCTCTATTAGCCTGACAGCTGAATCTACTCCAACATCAGAACTTATCAGAGCCTCCTCAAGATTATCAAGAGTTGATTCGTCAATTGTTGACTTTCCGGCAATGGCTCGGCTAATCTTTCCTAAGAACGCATTTTTTGTTTTACCTAATCCAAATAAAGCCATAACCTGTAAGTTAAAAAAAAGCCGCTCTCATGAGCGGCTTTTATTTTTTTTATAGAAAAAGGGACCAAATTTTAAGATTTAAAAAAATCATCGACCAGCTCTTTCATGAGTACTTTTGACTCGTACCCGTAGGCCCCTTTTGATGTTTTCACTAATTTGAAGGCCTTTGTGTAAGATACTCCTCCTGATTTTTTTAGGGATGCTACTACTTTCTTTGCCATGTCTTATTTAATTTCTTTATGAACCGTCATTTTTTTCAAGACGGGATTAAATTTTTTGATCTCCATTCTATCTGGAGTATTTTTTTTATTCTTAGTGGTTATATATCTTGAAGTTCCGGGCATACCACTTTCCTTATGCTCCACGCATTCTAAGATAACCTGAATTCTATTTCCTTTTCTAGCCATTATTTATCAAATAAGAACATTACCGTTTGCACGAGCCTCGCTTAGAACAACTTCTATTCCTTTTTTATCTATTGTCTTCAAGGCTGAAGCAGATAGTCGGATAGTTATCCATTCATTTTTACTTGGAACGAAAAATCTTTTTCGCATCAAGTTGACATTAAACTTTCGTTTATTCTTTTTATTAGAAAAAGAAACATGGTTTCCAACCATTGCTTTCTTTCCTGTAATTTCACAAACTCGCGACATGACTCATTATTATTAGAATAACCGTCTTACAACGGGCCTGCAAAGATAATGAACTTTACTTGTTCTACAGCAGTAAAAAAACATCCTTTTCAATTTCATGATCAAGAGTTGATCAATTTCAATATTTACTTGTCTATCATCAATCTTAATTGATTGAATATTGCCAGACATGATTTTAATATTGTCCTTTTACGATTAGAGCCCATCGAGAACCTTTTTACCCAACTAACTTGAGGACCTACAATCGCTAAACAGACTGTACCTGCGGCGCATCCTTGCCCTCCTGTGGGGCCAGCGTAACCGGTGGTTGAAATTGACCAATCTGTCTTATATTTCGATTTTATCCCATTTGCCATTTGTAGCGCTACTGTCTCTGAAACGGGACCATTAAGATTTATTTCATTGCCATCAACACCTAGCTCTGAAATTTTTATTTCGTTTGAGTAGGCGACAACAGAGCCTTTAAAATATTCCGAAGATCCAGGTACAGATGTTATTTTGGCAGCAATATTTCCACCAGTAAAACTTTCGGCAGTAGCTAATGTTTGCCCAGATTTTTTAAAAAGGTCAGAAATTACATATTCAATACCTCTCAGACTTTCAGTAAAAATATCTTCTCCTAGTATTCCTCGAATTTGGATCGATTGCGAATCTAATTCCTTCAAAAGCCTA
>CAJWXO010000013.1 GCA_913049755.1 uncultured Cryomorphaceae bacterium | reverse complement strand
AGTGATATTCTTGTTTATTCATCAGCATTATTAGGTGCCTCGGCAGCGTTAATACCGACATTAATCTCCAGAAAATGGAATTCCTCAATACCGGCTGCATCTATTTTAATTGAGGTCAATTTATTGACGTTATTGTCAACTGAAATAGTAAAGAACACTTTTGCGCGATCAAGGCCATATATTTATTCCGATTTGGCCCCAATCTCACTCCGTACATCAACAGATGCGAGAAAATCCTTTTTTTCAGGACACACAAGTTTATCCGCGGCAAATTCATTTTATGCGGCTAAAGTATTCTCAGACCATTTCCCCAACTCAAGATTGAAGCCCCTGGTATGGGCAGTTGCGGCTGTTATTCCCGCTATTACAGCATATAATAGAGTTGTTTCAGGTGAGCATTTTTTGTCTGATGTTTTAGTGGGGTATTCTTTTGGAGCACTTATTGGCTATACTATACCTCTAATACATACCGATTAAATTCTCTTAAACGTATTAGGTTAAAATATTTGGGTTTACTATATGCTTAACGTCAGTTGCTCGTCTTAAATGCCAGGCATTAAATCTATAAAAATCAAACACTCCATTATCAGCAGAATCAATTTTTCGAGGACTACTTATCCTCATGTCAACAACTACATTCTTATTTTTTAATGCGCGCCATAAATGACGAAATAAATGGGTTAAAAAGCCTGATTTCAGATCATGGAAATATGGGAAATCTGTTGAATGATACCAAAAAGAATAAAACACAATCGGTATTTTATTCAAGCTTGCGTCATGAAAGAGTCCCGGTTTGACTTCGTTAATATAATGAGAACCGGAAGTTCGTCCTTCTGGGCAAACATAAACGCATGAACCATTATTTATTGTTTCTAGAATATCTAACCTTACTTTTTTTCGCGCGTTTGGGTTTGTTCGATTCACCCAAATAGTATTTAGGGCCATTCCGAGCCAACCAATAAAAGGCCATTTCTTAAATTGATGTCCAACAACCATAACTGCGGGATGTTTGCCAATATTATAAAAAATGTCAAAATAACTTGGGTGGTTACACATTATCATCGCAGGTTTAGTGGGAAGATCTCCAATTATATTCAAACGGATCCCCAGAATTTGATGCGTCAAAAGCATTCCTTGTCTATGAAGAGAAAAGGCCATTTTAGAGCCTGCAAAAAGTCTTGCGAAAGGAACACTCAGCGACAATAATGTCATTAAAATCGCAAAAGCAATAATTCGAAAAAACGCTCTTAATTCGCGGATCATTTTCTAAGTTAGAGAAAAGAAATGGTTCAGTGGTAATTAAATTCCTGCCTTTAAAAGAATAAATTTAAGTGTGAATTTTTTGGCTGAAAAAGGGATGCAATCCAAATTTAGATTTTAAGTCTGGCCAAAGAATTTCAAAATCATGTCCCAGAGCCAAATAGTTTTCTTTCAAGCCATGGATTCCTTTGTCGAGCGGATTTTCATAACGAAATCGATTTGACATTTGACATAAAATATTATCTATCCCATCAAGATTGGAATAATTATTGAGCCAATCTTGCTTTTCCATATGGACGATCATTTTCTTTGCATTGGTATTGAAGATTTCAGAATGTTTTTTCAGCACATTTAGAGAATAGGAAACAAATTCATTACGTTCTCTCCCGCAGTGATTCATGAAATTTTGAGCCAAAAAGTGATCCCAATAAATATCTAACAAGACACCTTTAAACTTGCCAAAATTTGATGAAAGTCTTTTTTTTGCATCTAATATTATTTGATGACTATCAACATAAGAGTCGATAGCTCGATGCAAAATAACCCCTTCAGCATATTTTTCAGAAAGCCTTTTCCAACTATTTCCTTTTGCTTGATTTGCAAAAAAATTTCCTGCCATAACTTGATCTCCTCCTTTTGAAAGAACAAGGTGAGCTAAGAAATTCACGCCTGATTAAATATCTCATAGGAGTAACTTTCCATAATCGGGTTAGCAAGTATTTTTTTACAGGCCAGATCTATTTTTTCAGTAGCTTCTTCTTTACTTGTAGCTTCAACTTCTAATGTAACGTGCTTCCCGATTCTGACATTGTTAACATCAGATAAACCCATATTTATCATATTTTGGGTGACAGTTTTGCCCTGTGGATCAAGTAATGCTTTTAAAGGCATGATGTCAATTTCTGCTCGGAATTTCATAGTTTTTTGATTTAAAAAGCTTGGTTTCGATGAGTGAAAATAATATTAATAAAGGTATAATTAATGCAAAAGCTGTCGCTTTAAAAATTATTAACAAAATGATACTAATAATGGTGAAGATCATCCTCGAAATTAATTGCTCTTTATGCTTTGGTATGCCCTTAAAGCTTAGAATTTGTACTGATGAATTCATGAGGTAAGAGGACAGAGCTATTGTCACAATAAATAAGATTGTGAATATAGAATGAATTAGGGGTTGATCATTTGATATGTTTTTAAATAAATCATATTCTTGAATTCCCCACGCCATCCCAAGAATCATCAATGTATTAGCTGGAGTAGGGAGGCCAGTGAAATAGTCTATGTTAGATTTTTCCGTATTGAATTTTGCCAAACGATATAGTGATCCTAAAGTGACAAAAAAGCCCAAAAAGAAAATAGGACTGTCTAGCGAAAACCCAATTTTTGACATAATAGCTCCTGGCACAACTCCGAAAGAAATCATATCAGCTAGACTATCGAGGTGTTTGCCAAGTTCTCCATCGGATCCTATTTTTCTCGCTACATAGCCATCAAATAAATCACATAATAGTGAAGCCATAATTAGGATGGTGATAAGGTCTAGATTATAATTATCAATGAAAATTAAAGTCAGGCATCCAAAAAATGCATTACTAATGGTTAATAAGTTTGGAAGCCATTGCATTTAGCAAATATACCATGCTCGAATCATGAGTAAGCTGTACTTTTATTTTATGTTAAAAAAGATCTATTATTCAGCCTTTACTGGCTTTTTGCTGATGGTTTTTTGGCCTGGAATGTGGGGGTTTGATAATAGTACTTTCAATTTTACTTTTCTTTTTGCTTTTTTGCCTCTTCTTCTTGTTGACTATCAGATTCGAAATGATCTGAAAAAAAGAAAATTCACTCGAGCCTTTTTATACGGATTCATTGCATTAGGAATATTTAATGCTGGAACAACATTTTGGGTTTGGAATGCCCATTGGTCAGGTGTTTTGGCTACTATTTTAATTAATGGTGGATTGATGAGTTTTGTTTTTGCCTGTTATAGTTGGGTAACTAGGGTTCATAGTCAAAGAATTGGTTATTGGACCCTTGTTTCAGGCTGGCTGGCTTTAGAGGTTTTTCATGAGAGTTGGGCATTTAGTTTCCCTTGGTTAGATTTAGGTCATGCATTTGCCAGTTCACCACTGATGATTCAGTGGTATGAATATACTGGGCATAGAGGTGGTACATTTTGGATGCTTGTTGGTAATCTCACTTTACTTCATGCTGTCATCAAGACAAGGGTTGTAGAAATAAACGATCTAAATGGAGAATTGAATTTTTCGCTTAAGAATTTTAAAAGTGGTTTTAAATCTTATATCCCGTTAATGGGATTATGGCTCATTCCAATTATGTTTAGCCTTTTTATATATTTTAATTATCGCGATAATGAAATGTCAGAAAGATTAGGCGCTATAGTTCAACCTAATGTTGATCCATATCAGGAAAAATTTGAAAAATCGGATCAGGAACAAGCAAGAGAATGGGCTCAAATCATCAAGTCATCTTTAAAGTCTAACATAAATGACTCTGATGATTTAGCTCTTAAAGTTTCTCCAGATTTGATTGTTTTTCCTGAAACATTTCTCCATGAAGGCTTACAGGAAAGTCATGCTAACGTATTCAAGCCCATTCATGAGCTAGATTCAATTATTCAGAGTTATCCAAAGACGAGTTTATTGGTTGGTGCTATGACTTATGAGCTATTTACCAATGCAGATAGGACAAGTACATCTCGAAAAATAAGTTCACACGGCAAAAGTTATTATGACCTTTACAACTCAGCATTTGTTTTATCGCTTAATAAACCTATGCGGTTCTATCATAAGTCAAAATTGGTAGTTGGAGTTGAGTATATGCCTTTTGGATCTCTGCTTTCGAAATTACTGGGAGATTTCACAATTAATATGGGAGGATCCTCTGGCAGCTTAGGAACTCAAGATAATCGTGATGTCTTCACCTTGGCTGACACCTCTATTAAATTAGCTCCTATCATTTGTTGGGAGCAAGATTATGGTAACTATGTCAGGGAATATGCAAAACAAGGTGCCAATGTATTTGCAATTATAACTAATGATGGATGGTGGGGTAATACTTTAGGTCATTTGACGCACATGCAATATTCTCGAATTCGAGCAATAGAAAACAGAAGATGGATACTACGTTCGTCAAATACAGGCGTTTCAGGATTCATTGACCCAAAAGGGCGAGTCCTAGAGGCAATGATTTGGGGAGAGAAAGGCATACGAACAAGTTTATTTCGATTAAACAATAAAAAAACTGTCTTCACAATATGTGGAGATTTAATTGGAAGAGCAGGGGCTTTGTTATTTCCATTTTTATTGATCAGTGTTTTTGTGCGAAAAAAAGTCCAATATTGATCCAGTGCTTGTAGTATTTGAATGGATAATTCAGATAGAGTGAACTACCTTTACTTTGAAAATAAAATCAAGTCTTATGCAGTATGATGTTGTAGTTATTGGGTCTGGCCCTGGAGGCTATGTGAGTGCAATTCGATCCGCTCAATTAGGTCTTAAAACGGCTATCGTGGAAAAATATAATACTCTCGGAGGTACATGTTTAAATGTAGGTTGTATTCCCTCGAAATCTTTGTTGGATTCTTCAGAGCACTTTCACAATGCGACACATAATTTCGAGCAGCATGGTATTGAAGGACCAGCTCCAAAGGTTAATATGCCAAAATTAATCAGTCGAAAAAATTCCGTTGTGAATACAACTTGTCAGGGAATTGACTTTTTAATGAAGAAGAATAAGATTGAAGTAATTCATGGATTGGCTAGTTTAATCAGTGATACCTCAGTTGAGGTTACTGGATCCAAAAAGGTAAAAATAGATGCTAAAAATATTATTCTAGCAACCGGTTCTAAGCCGATAGAATTGCCATTTGCTAAGTTTGACAAGGAGAGAATAATCTCTTCAACAGAGGCTCTTAATCTTCAAGAGATACCTAAACGTCTTGTTGTAATTGGAGGAGGAGTTATTGGTCTTGAAATGGGTTCAGTCTATAAGCGACTTGGGTCTGAAGTAACTGTTGTTGAGTATAGTAAAAGTCTTATACCTAATATGGACGAGTCTTGCGGTAAAGAACTACAGAGAAGTCTCCGGAAGCTTGGAATGAAATTTCATTTATCAACCAAGGTTGATAAAGTTATTCGAAAAGGTAAAATCGTAAACGTTTCAGGTGTTGATAATAAAGGGAATTCATTTAATATGGAGGCAGACTATTGTCTTGTCGCTGTGGGAAGAAAGGCTTATGTCAAAGGCTTAAATTTGGATAAAGTAGGAGTAGAGTTGGATGCCCAAGGACGAATAAAAGTTGACCATAATTTACAGACTAACAAGTCAAATATATTTGCCATAGGTGATGTAGTCAGAGGCGCCATGCTTGCTCATAAAGCAGAAGATGAAGGTGTTTCTGTTGCTGAATTTATTGCGGGTCAAAAACCTCACATCGATTATAATTTAATTCCAAACATAGTTTACACATGGCCGGAAGTTGCCAGTGTTGGGAAAACAGAACATGAATTAAAAGAAATGGGAAAAGATTATAAAGTTGGATCTTTCCCGATGCGTGCCCTAGGTCGCTCAAGGGCTTCAGGAGATATAGATGGAGTTGTAAAGATCCTTGCTGATTCTCATAGTGATGAGGTCTTAGGTGTTCATATTGTGGCTGCGAGAGCTGCAGATCTAATCATGGAAGCTGTTGTAGCAATGGAGTTTAGAGCCTCTGCTGAGGATATCGCAAGAATTTGTCACGGTCACCCGACTTATGCCGAGGCGATTAAGGAGGCGGCTCTAGATGCGACGGCCAAGAGAGCAATCCACGCCTAAAATGTCTTTTAAGACGCATAAATTAAATATTGCGTCCGTTGAAATTCAAACGGCGTTACGCAATGTTTCCAAATCATTCTCTCATTTTAGTCTTTTAGAAACTGGGTCCTCTCTAATTGAATCACCAGAAGTTCTTGATCGATATGATTTTTTATGTGCTGGAGGAAGTGTTAAAAATTTCACATATCCCATTGCCAATTCGAAAGCTTGGGATAATCTCAAATTTCATTGGCGTTTATTCCCATCTTGGTGGTTTGGAATTCTCAGCTATGATGTAAAAAATGCTTTAGAAAAATCGATTTCTTCAAGGCATCCATCAAATTTAAATTTTCCTGAAATTATTTTTTTTGAACCTCAATGGGTTGTGGTTTCAAAAAAAGGCAGCATTCAGTTACATATTCATGACTCCTTAAACTACGATTCGGAGGATTGGTGGGAAAATATTTTAAGGCGAGGGGAAGTCACAAAAGGTTTTGACCAGGGAACGAAGCTCTTTGAATCCTGGGGAGAAAATGACTATCTCGAAAGAGCTGAAAAAATAAAAGAATGGATCAATATTGGAGATATATATGAAGCAAATTTGTGTTTTCCTTTCAAGGGTAAAGGGGATATTGATCGAATGGAGGTATATAAAAGGTTATACTCTAAGGCTAAAGCGTCTATGGCGGGTTATTTTCAAACACCTACAGCTACTTTAATTTCAGCTTCCCCAGAAAGATACTTATGCATTCGCAAGGAGGGCAATGAATCTCTTATTTATAGTCAACCAATAAAAGGAACTTCTCCCAGGGGTGAAAATCATGCTGAGGATATCCGACATGGAAATGATTTAAGAAATTCAAAAAAAGAACGCAGTGAGAATACGATGATTGTAGATATCGTTCGGAATGATATATCTCGTGTGGCTAAGGAAAGGTCTGTAAAGGTTGATCGATATCTAGAATTAAGGAAATTACCAACAGTATTTCATCTGGTATCCACTGTACATGGCGTCTTGAAAGACAATTTGGATTGGTTAAATACTATCGAGGCTACTTTCCCTATGGGAAGCATGACAGGGGCCCCTAAGATTCGGGCAATGGAGAGAATAGATAGTCAAGAGCCTGAAAGGAGAGGCTGGTATTCAGGAGCTTTAGGTTACGTGGCGCCGAATGGTGAATGTGATTTCAATGTTATTATCCGTAGTTTAATGTATGAAAGTAAAAATGATCGATGGATTTCATGGGCAGGTTCGGCATTGACTATAGATGCTGATCCTGAAAAAGAGTGGGAAGAGATAAATTTGAAAATGAATGCCCCAAAACACATATTGAATTTTAATAAATAATTATGGAATCAAATAGTGTTAACCTAATAGAGTTAGTAAATAATTTTTTAGAAAAAGTTCCACTACCTTATGTTTTAATGTTTTCAGGAGGTCAAGATTCCGTTTCTCTAGCTCACATACTCAAAATACTTAAAGTTCCATTTTTTATTTTTCACCTGAATTACGGTCTTCGTGGGAAAGAATCTGATCAAGATGAAAATTTTGTTCGCCACTGGTGCTCCAAATATTCAATCCCATTTAAGATTCTTCATGCGCCTAAAGATTTCAATTTATCGGCGAATTTTCAATCTAGAGCACGGGATTTACGTTATGAAGCTGTAACGAATTACTGTGAAGAAGTTCAAGCCCCTTCAATTTTAACAGCTCATCATGCAAATGATTCGGCTGAGACATTTTTGTTTCATGCTGCTCGAGGTACTGGTTTAAGTGGCTTGATTTCCATGTCATCTAAAAATGATAATGTGTACAGACCTTTCTGGTCAGTTTCAAAGGACCAAATCAATTTTTTTGGAACAGAACACAAATTAGTTTGGTCCGAAGATTCAACAAATCATACGGATAAATATACCAGAAACCATATTCGACATAATTCGTTACCATCGCTAATCGAAGCTGTGCCTCAAGCTATGGAGGGTTTTAAAACTACACAGAGAAATTTAAGAGAAATTAATTCTTACTTAAAAACTTCTATTAATCGAGATAAAGATTTATATCTACGCAAATCATATTCTATTCCTGGAGCAAAAATTATTGATCGAAAAATATTTGATGTTGCTCATGGCTCATTGCTTTTTAATTATATTATTAAACCAATTGCTGATTTTGACTATGAACAAGTTTTCTCTTTGAATAAAACACAAGTTGGGACTCATATTCAATTTAAGGGTTGGCAAATTTGGAATGAACGTGAGGGTTTAGTCCTACTTAATCCAGATATGGTGAAAAATAGATTATCCACGGTGAAACCAAGAAATGTCGATGGGGAAACTTCAAACATCCAAGGGAATTGCTGGAATGGGAGTTTTTGGAACTTTGAGAAGCAATGGCAATTAGAACATAGCAAATCACAAGAAACTCAGGATTTTGGAGATTTAATGAATCCTTTGCTTAAGGTTCCACAAAATAATAAGTGTTTATTTTGGAGGACTTGGATTAAGGGGGATTATATGTATCCCCTTGGAATGACAGGCAAAAAAAAGGTCAGTGACATCCTTACGGATTCCAAAGTTCCATCATGTCTCAGGCATAAACAAGTATTGCTTTCTTATTCTATTTCTTCAGGTGAAGTATACTGGATACCAGGCTTGCAGTTGAGTAGAAACGTTAAAATGGATAATGAAGAAAAATATATCCGTTTTAATGATGAATGATCCGTTATTTTTGCTTTTATGAAAGTTATCAAAAGACTATTCCTGGCTATTCTGATCATACTTGGAACATTGCAAGTCAATGCCCAAATATTGACTCCTGTCGAGTGGTCAACTAATGTTGATGGAAAATATTTAGAGGCTATCGCAACTCTCGAGCCTGGCTGGCATTTATATAGTCAGTATAATGATGATTTTCCATTTCCTACGAAATTCACTTTTGATTCGGCTTCGTTTTCAGAGAAAAATAAAGCTGTGATCAGTTTTTTTGACTCTGATTATTTTCAAGAACCTTCTCCGATTACAGAGTTTGTCAAGGAATTTGATATGGAATTATCTTTTTTTAAGGATAAAGTTGTTTTTCGTCAAAAAATAGATAAACGCAATACGAAAGAATTAATATTAGAAGCTGAAGTTGAATTTATCGTATGCAATGATGAGATGTGTCTGCCTCCGGACTATTTAAAGCTCACATGGAATATTCCAGCTGCAGATCAAATTGTTTCAAAAAGTAGTTCAACAGTAAATGGTGATCAGACAAATATTAATTCTGATGATTTAATGCCAACTTCAGAAATACAAGAGAAAAAAGAAATCATCAGAGATGCTGTAATCTCGGATAGCTTGTTAGGGATTTTTGGCGAGGGTATGTTTTGGGGATTTTTTGCAATTATTATGCCTTGTATATTCCCGATGATTCCTCTAACGGTAAGTTTTTTTATGAAGCAAAGTAAAAACCGTTCTGAAGGAATTAGTAAAGCAATTACTTATGGTGTAAGCATCAATGTGATCTATGTGGCTTTAGGTCTCTTTGTTACCATTATTTTCGGTGGAGATGCACTAAATGCATTGGCAACAAATCCTTGGTTTAATTTGGCATTCTTTTTTCTATTTGTTGTTTTTGCAATTAGTTTCTTCGGTGCGTTTGAAATTACATTACCCTCTAAATGGGTAGATGGATCCGATACATTATCAAATAAAGGTGGGCTCTTTGGTATATTTTTCATGGCATTTACTTTGGCTTTAGTCTCTTTTAGTTGCACCGGGCCATTGATAGGGACCCTTCTTGTTCGAGCAAGTCAATCCGGGGAATTATTAGCTCCTGCGATTGGAATGTTTGGATTCTCCTTTGCCCTAAGTTTACCTTTTATGCTTTTTGCAGCTTTTCCAAGTTGGTTACAATCCCTACCGAAATCAGGAGGGTGGCTGAATGTAGCAAAAGTTGTTTTAGGATTCTTAGAATTAGCTTTTGCTTTGAAATTCCTTTCCACAGCAGATATGGTTTGGCAATATCATATGTTAAACCGTGAACTTTTTATAGCTATTTGGACAGGCATTTCATTTGTTACTGCCTTTTACTTATTTGGGGGTTTTAGGCTCCCTAACGATAGTAAGTCTGATTATTTGGGTGTCGGAAGAATGCTCTTAGGTTCTGTATTTTTAATTATATCTTTTTACCTATTGCCTGGGATTTTTGGTGCGCCAGTAAAATTAATTTCAGGTTTCCCACCACCGTTACACTATTCTGAACAGTATGGCTCCGATGCATCAGCATCTTCTCATATTGATAAGGATAAAAAGATTTTTAATAATGACTTAGAGGGAGCTGTTGCTTTTGCTAAAGAGGTTAATAAGCCTGTAATGATTGATTTTACTGGATGGGGTTGTGTTAACTGCCGAAAAATGGAGGAACAAGTATGGACGGATTTAAGGGTTAAAAATATACTGTCAAAAGAAGTTGTTTTAGTCTCATTATATGTAGATGAGAGGATTGTATTGCCTAAAGATGAACAATATATTTCTGAAGTTTCAGGAAAAGAGATAAAAAGAGTAGGTCAAAAATGGAGTGATTTTCAAGCTACTAATTATAATACTAACGCTCAGCCTTATTATATTCTTATTGACCCTAATGGGAGCTTTGAACCATTAAATGGCAGCGCAGCATATCACCCAGATGCAAGTGTTTTTGTTGATTGGCTTCAAGATGGTATTGATAGATTTAATATTTTATGACTGCGGACTGGGCAATAAAATTATTTAGAAAGGCTATTGATGATTATCATCAATTAGATAAATTAGAGTCGGCTTGTCCGAGAATTTCCACAGAAGATAATTTATCTAAAATTTTTTTCCAAAAAGCATGGATAGATATCGTTCAATGGCACCTGGAGGATGAAATTAGACGAGAAGATTTACCTCCTATTGATTTTATTTCTTTAAAGCGAAGAATTGATACACTGAATCAACGTCGAACGGGAATAGTAGAAAAAATGGATGTTATTTTAAAAAATTTATTGCAGCCTGACGAAAATCCGGATGGATCAATAAGGACGGAATCATTGGGTTGGGCTATGGATCGCTTAAGTATTTTACAGTTGAAGATATATCATATGGATATTGAATCATCCCGAAAAAATTCAAATTTTGACCTTGTTAAAGAAGCAAAGTCTCGTCTGTGGAAACTGGAATTGCAAAACAAGAATTTAATTGATAGTATAAATGAGCTTATCAGTGATTTAAAATCTGGCGATGTTAAGTATAATATTTTTGAACAACATAAATTATATAATGACCCGGATACAAATCCTGCACTTTATGGCGTTGAATAAAGATGACTGATAGAAAACACATTGCAGTTGCTCGTTTTTCAGCTCTTGGTGACGTATTCATGCTCTTTTCGGTGATGGAAGATGCTACTTTTCAGGATTCTTCTGTTTCTTTTACCTTATTCACAAGACCAGATATTGCTGCTAATCTTCCGTGTGTTAAAAGTATTCGAGTTGTTGATTTAGATGTATCCGGTGATTATAGATCTTGGTTGAGTCAGTTATCTTTCTTTTGGGGTTGGTTCAGAAGTAATTCGCCCAATTTTGTATTTGATGCTCATTCACATTTGCGAACAGTAGTTTTTTATTCTCTGGCATATTTGATGGGATACAAAGTAAAGAGGTTTTCAAAAAAAAGAAATTTAAGAAAGGCATTTTTGAGAAAAAAAATTAAAAGTCTTCCCAGTATTCAAGAAGAAATTAGTCTTGTTTTGAAGTCTTTTGGTGTGAAATATAACTCTCCAATGTTTTCTTTAAAGCCCCCCCCTGAAAATTTATTAGCAGTCAAAAAAATCATTTGGATTATTTGTCCATTTTCCTCTAAAAAAACAAAAAGTTGGCCTTTACATAAAGCAATAAGTGTTGTGGAAGAACTTTTGAGTGAAGGGAATTCAATAATTATTCAGGGAACTGAAGAGGAATTAAAGAATTGGAATTATTCACATCCACAGTTGAGTCTTGCTTCCGACATGAGATTTAGCGAAAAAGAAATGTGGCTTATGGCAAAAGGAGCTATAGTTTGTGATTCTGCGAATCAACATATTGCTGCAGCATATAATGTCCCCTCTGTTATTTTGTGGATGGGAACTTCACCAAAAGCTGGATTTAGGGCCTTAAATAATAATTCTATCTCAATTGAGCCAGAGAACTTGGAATGCTGGCCATGTTCCATTGCTGGACTGAATTATTGTTCGAGAAAAGACTTTGCTTGTAAAGATATTCCCTCAGGAAAAATATTCTCTGCTGTAAAGGATTTGAGCAAATAGTGATTTCTCAAATTCTATGCTATTTCCAAGTCCTGTCTCTGGGATCTGGTGCATTTTTAGTCCAATTAAGTGGTCCTTCACAACCGCCTATTTCTATTATTACAGATGACGGGCTCCCAAAATATGTGAGCATTTTACTTCGCCATCCCCTGTATTCAATAGCCTCAAACTGAGTGCATGGTTGGTTTAATATAAAAACGCTGTTGCCTTCTATTATTATGACACTTGGGTTAGCATGCGGTACAGTTCTCGAGTCTCTACCAGGGCGAACTTGACTGCCATCTATAAAGTTTTTGAGCCAGCGCTTCATAATCCAATTTAATTCGTCCTTATCTGCGAATTCGAAAATGTTCATATAGATATCGAAACGAACATTTCGGTTAAGATTATCTCTCTGTTTTTCGATTTTTTCTAGTTTAAATTTTGTTGAAAAAACTGATTCTTCATATTGTATCGATCCTAAACGTTCCCCTCCCACATTATATGATTTTATTTTATAATCTTTAGAGAGATCATTTTTAAATGCTTTTATTCTTTGGCGCAGATCATCATTTTGTCCAAATAAAACAGAGGGGATCAAAAGGAATAGTAAAGCGTATTTTTTCATAAATAAAAGATACGTCGTCATATGTTCATATTACATTTGTAATATGCCTCATGCTTATATTTTCTTATTTTATTTTATTATTACCACAGTTTCAGCGCAAATTGTTAATGTTGAGGCAATGAGAAGCCGAACGGGAACAGACTCGGGGACCCATGGTATCGTAGACGGGAGTTTTTATTTTGGTGGAGCAAAAAATTTATTAATGAGGTTATCTACTTCAACTAACATAAGAAAGTCAGTTGGAGATGAATCCTATTTTGGTATTTTCAGCAGTAATTTTTCAACCCGAGTTGGCGGTGAGTCTCTATTGTTTGAACAGAATGGTTTTGTGCATGGTAGATATAATAAAAAAATATCGGATAAATTCACAGGAGAAGCATTTTTTCAATGGCAATCGAATAAGCCTATGCGAATAGCCCAAAGGTATAATTTTGGTTTTGGTCCAAGATATATGGCTATAAAAACTAAATCTGTTAGCTTTTATATTTCGCCTTTGGTAATGTATGAGATTGATCTAGAGTCTTCAGGTAAGTTAGAAAGTTTGTTTAGGATGAGTACATACCTTTCACTGGATATTCGGCTGGCGGAGAAATACCAATGGAATTCTATTGCTTACTATCAACCTGCTTTTGGTCGATGGGAAGATGTGAGAGTAGTTGTAAATTCAAGATTTTCAACTCCAATATCTCCTAAATTGAATTTAGTGATTTCATCAAATATCAACTATGATGCTTATCCAGGAGGATCTGATCTTCCCAATTTCACTTATGGCCTAAATTCAGGTCTTGGTTGGAGGTTTTAGAATGTTTTCCCTCACTTTAAGCACATCAGCGACAAGAAATGTGCTTCCGCCAATATATAAGGCATCATTTGTTTTCAATTGAGTTTTAACCTGCTGGAATGCCTCAGAAAAAGAATCACATGCTGTGCCTAAAAAATCATTTTCTTTTGCCGCAGCATATAATTCATGAGCAGGAAGACCTCTTTGAATGCTAGGCTTAGTATAATAGACAATACATTCTTTTGGTATATTATCCCAAAACGCATTTAAATTTTTATCTTTTACTACACCTAAAATCATAAATCCTCGGGACTTATTTGCCAGGACCTTTCGCCATTGCTTCATTGCTGTAGACATTCCGTGTGAGTTGTGGGCAGAATCAATAACTATAAATGGGGAATCATTAATTATTTGCCATCTCCCTGAAATCCCAGTCAATTTTGATATGTTTTTAAGTCCTTTTTTTATGGAATTCTCACTGTATTTAAATTTGTTTTGGGATTGTAAAACTGTTAGTGCAGTTCTTTGGTTTTCGATCTGATAATCACCTAGTAAGTCCATTTCATAAATTGGGAAATTATTATTCTCGGTCCAAATAATTTCTGTACCTACTTCTTTTGCCTTTGCGAGAAAAACACTTTCTGTCTCTTTATTTTTTTGTCCAATTACAACAGGAATATTTTTTTTAAAAATGCCAGCTTTTTCGATGGCTATGGCTGCTCTTGTATTTCCTAAAAATTCCATGTGATCTAGGTCTATATTGGTTATTGCACTTACTATAGGAGTTATGACATTTGTGCTATCCAAACGACCGCCCATACCAACTTCTATAATTGCAATATCGACCTGAGCCTTTTCAAATGAGGAAAACGCCATGCCCACAGTTAATTCAAAAAAACTCAGCTCGATGTTGCTAATTTGGTTTTGATTGTGCTCAATAAAATCAATTACTTCTTTCTTGGAAATTAATTCACCATTAATTCTTATTCTTTCGCGAAAGTCTAATAAATGGGGAGAGGTATATAAACCGACCTTATAACCTTCAGCTTGTAATATACTTGCTAGCATATGCGAAGTTGATCCTTTTCCATTTGTTCCAGCGATATGAAAAGATGGAAACTTATTCTGGGGATGCCCCAAAGTTTCCATTAGCAACCATGATTTTTTAAGATCTATTTTATAATTCCTTGGCCCGGAATTTTGATAGACGGGTAGTTGCTTAAAAAGCCAATCAATTACTCTTTCGTATTGGTCCAATTTAAATTATAAAGTAAACGGTATCGGAACTGATATTTTAATGCCCTGCGCATAGGTTTTTTTATAATCCGCTTCCCAGCGTGCTTTTTTCAATAATTCCCTTGCTGTTTTTATAGCGCAGTCAATATTATCTGTAATTGTGGTTCCTTTTATGGATTGATTACCTATTCGGTAAGGAAATCCGTTGTTATCAACCCATACATTTAAGAATAGAACCCCGTTTACTCCGCAATCGCTATCACCTGAGAGCTTAGATAGAAATTTTCGTGAACCTAAGCTGAACCCTAAGACTCCAGAACCACCTTTCCCAGAAGTATTGAGGTTGCCATTCTGTTGTCCTTCATTACCAGTTCTTTTGGAACTGCCCTTGCCTAAATCCGATTTTTCACCAACTGATTTTGATCCAAAACTACTATTAAGTCTATTACTTAATTCGCTTGCAACTTTCGGCTTCTCTATTTTAGGCTCTGCTGGTTTAATTTCATCAATAATATTTTTGGTTTCTTTTATTTGATCTACTTGTTCAATTTTTTCAACTACTTCGTTTAAACCTATTGTTTCTATGATATCTTGAGTCACCACAGGTTCACTTTCTAATGGTGTTAAATCCGGTGTTGAATTTGTAATGAGTGGTTCTGGTGTTGAATTGAAATTTTCACCAAAACCGGTTTCCTCATATCCAAAATTTATGGGAATACCCATTTCTGGAGGAGGGTCCTGGTAGTTTAGGCCGAAAAAGGTGAATAAGACAAACAACAAGGAATGTACCGAAAGTGTGGCTGCCCATCCTCTTCTACGGTCATTTTTCTCATTTTCACTGTAGTTGCTCATTTCGGATCAGTTGCCAAAACCATTTTTATCTTATTCCGGTATGCGATATCCATTATTCGAACAGCTTCTCCCGTCGGTACAGATTCATCTACTCTTAAAATTAAAACAGCTTCTGGGTCATTAGAAACATATTGTAATATTGAAATTTCTAAGTCATTAGTTGATACTATATCGTCATTAACACTCAACTTAAGATCTTTGCTTATGGTTACAGTCACTGTTGATTTCTTAACAGTTTGGGCCTTGCTCTTCGGCAGAATAACGTCTAATGCTGAAGAGGTGACTAATGTAGAGGTTAGCATGAAAAAAATTAAAAGCAAAAAAACTAAGTCAGTCATGGACGACATGTTAAATTCTGCTGATATTTTACTTCTATTTCTTAGGTTCATAGAAATTCCATCAAATGGGTTCGTTTAAAAGATCTAAGAATTCGGTGCTGCTTACCTCCATTTTATAGATAACGGACTCAACTCTCATGACTAAATAATTATATCCAAAAAAAGCAAAAATCCCAACT
The DNA here is from genome assembly GCA_913049755.1 of uncultured Cryomorphaceae bacterium. The sequence continues at coordinate 3,312 of CAJWXO010000013.1, read as the reverse complement.
ATTAGTCCTGCTACGGTTGTCGTCATTGCGACATAAATCCCTTCTGCAAGCATATCAACTTGAACTCCTCCTCCGGCATTTGCCATTTCTTTAAATGCCAAAATCATTCCTATTACCGTCCCTAGAAAACCTAACATTGGAGCACCTCCTGCAATTGTAGCTAAATATGGAAGGTTTCGCTCAAGTCGTTGAATTTCTAACTTCCCCTGATTTTCTATTGAGGCCGAAATATCTTGTAAAGGCTTGCCAATTCTTGAAATTCCTTTTTTTATCATTCTTGAAACTGGACTATCAGAGCGTTCACATAATTTCATGGCAGATTCTAGGTTGCCAGAGGATATGTAGTCTTTGATATCTTTCATGAATTGGGAGTCAATAGCATTTGCTCGCTTTAATGCACCCATTCGATTAACAAAAATATAAATCATTGAGATGCTCAATAAAACCATTAGAGACATTATTATTTGTGCCCCTATTCCTCCAGAAATCATTAGGCTTATTATACTCAATGTTTCTTCTTTTGGTATAGATTCCAATGAATTCATTCCTTTCGAATCAATAATTTCATCGGGTATTTCAATTTGGAGAAAGTTAATTTTCATAAACAGGGGTTTTATTTTAAGTTAACACAGAAACCTAGTGCTTTGTGAATCGTTAAACTCTAATTTAAATGGTATTGAACATGCCTATTAACCAGGATTGCAAAACATAAGCCACAATTCCGCAGACATATCCAATTAATGCCAGAAAGCTAATTTTTTTGAAGTACCAACCAAAAGGTATCTTTTCTAATCCCATAACAGCTACACCAGCAGCAGATCCTATTATCAGAACCGAACCTCCAGTGCCGGCGCAATATGCTAAGAAATTCCAGAAAAGAGCATCTTGAGCGAAGAATGTCCCAGGGACTAACTCATACATACCCATGACTGCTGCAACAAGCGGAACGTTATCAACAATTGCACTAAAAAGTCCTATTATACTGCCTACCATATAGATTCCCATTTCAGTATCTGTTCCAAATGTTGTGTCTAAACCTAAAGCCATATCATTTAATTGCCCTCCGGTTTGCAAACTAGCAACAGCTAATAAAATACCTAAAAAGAATAATACCGATGCGATGTCAACTTTCTTAAAAACCCCAATAACACTTAGTTTGCGTCTAATTTCAAAAGGCTTTTTACGATGCATGACATCTGTAACGAGCCATAATATACCTAGGCTAAACATCATTCCCATAAAAGGAGGTAGATGCGTAACTGTTTTAAATATCGGAACAAAAATTAGCCCTAGAATTCCTGTTGCAAGAATAGTATATTGATCGTTCTTACTTACTGCTTGACTTTTCTTAGAGTCAATAATTTCAGGTCGTTGTATTTCCCCTTTTAATCTCCAAGTTAGATAAAGTAATGGAGCTAATAGAGAGATTAAAGATGGTATAAATAAATATGAAAGAATATTGAAAACCGAGACTTGTCCGCCAATCCATAGCATGGTAGTCGTAACATCACCAATAGGTGAAAAGGCCCCCCCTGAGTTTGCTGCCACGACAACCATTCCTGCAAATAACCATCGAGTATGCTTGTCTTTAATTAGTTTTCGTAGCAAAGAAATCATCACAATTGAAGTAGTAAGATTATCAAGTATCGCTGAAAAGAAAAATGTCATTAAACATATTGTCCATAATGCCATTACCTTATTTTTCGTAGCTATTTTGTTAGTAATGACATTGAACCCTCCATGAGTATCTACCACTTCAACTATGGTCATGGCACCCAGTAAAAAGAAAAGTATGCTCGAAATTTCTCCTATATGATTAAGTAGTTCATGTTCTGTTTGATAGATGTCAGCTCCTCCAAAAACATACAAGGCCCAACAAAGAACGCCAGTGATTAATGAAGCAGCAGCTTTGTCTATTTTTAAGTTATGCTCAAAGGCGATAGCCGCATATCCAAGTATGAAAACGATAATCATTAATAGATACATAGGAATATTAGTTTAGGATATTTTAACCGGATGCTTTTTCAATACGACGTAAAAATAATGTTCTAATCCTTTAGTTTTGGAGATACTTAAATTTTTTTTTCAAATAATGTGCCATCACAGCTGTCTTTTATAGATCCTGTGACCGATGAAAGGATGTTTATTTCACCCCTAAGGCGCCTAATCCCTAGAAAAGCAAAGCATAAAGCTTCTTTTTGATTAACAATTTGTTTTTCGGGTATTTGGATCTCTTTTTTCCAATAAAAGGCTATTCTGTTCATCAAATAAGTATTCCATACCCCACCACCAGTAACAAATATTTTTTCTGAATTTAATTTTTCTAAACCATAATTTATTGCCCAGGCGGTATGCTCCACAGCAGTAGCTAAGGCGTCCTCTATTTTTGGTATACGTGATATTTCTGTCATAATATTTTCTTCAGCCCATTCCCGACTCAGACTTTTCGGAAGTTCAGAGGAATAATAGGTTAAATTATTTAATTTCTCTAATGTATTTATGTGAATTCGGCCTGTTGAAGATAGTTCACCTTTATCATCGAATGATTCCCCAATTTTACGCATCAATTCATTCAACACGATATTACATGGCCCCAAATCTGCTGCAAGTCTTACTCCATTCTCATCCCAACTGGCATTTGCAAACCCTCCTAAATTCAAGCATATAGGTTGATCACTAAATAGTAGTTTGTCTGCTATTGGGACAAGTGGAGCTCCTTGTCCACCCCTTTGAACATCAGCACTTCGGAAGTCGCAGACGACTGGAATATTTAGATGAGTTGTTAATTCATGGGTATTCCCTATTTGTTGAGTCACACCATTTTCTGGACTATGCCTAACGGTATGTCCATGACTGCAAAATACTTTTGGGAAGTCATGTGATAATGAACGAATAAATTGACTGGCTTTAAAACTAACCCATTCAGAATAACTTTTAGATATTTTATCTAACTCATTAGCATCGGCTTCATAAGCTTTTAAGAGATCATCTTCCCAACGAGTCCCTGAATATGAGATGAAATTGCTTGAAATAATAGAGAATCTCCATTTATTAATTTTTCTTGATGGAGGAGTGAACTTGACTAAAGCTAAATCAAGACCATCTAGTGAAGTGCCAGACATAGATCCAAGGGCAATTATTGGGCTATGCATATTTGATCTAAATTCAGAATAAGCTGATTTTGTTAGCGTATTAGTCATCATTCAAATCTACTAAATCATAATAGATGAGTTGGAATTAACACAACCAGAGGTTCTTCGGTTGTATTTTTGTCATGAACCAAGAATGCAACCCAATTTTACCATGAATTTT
>CAJWXO010000012.1 GCA_913049755.1 uncultured Cryomorphaceae bacterium | reverse complement strand
AAGAATAGATGCCATAGGAAATTACCATTGTTAATATTGGCAGTGCTGTATAATATGTGATTTGAAAATGATTTGCATGGATACTGAGACCAGTAAATAATGCAGTCAAAGCAAAACCTAGCCAAATACGCCCTTTAAGAGTTAATAGAACTCCCATTAAAAGAGGGGCTATATATACTGCAGTTCTTATTTTTGCATTGTGCCCTGCGGCAAGAGAAATTATAAAAAATGCTGAAAATCCAAAAGCTAAGGCACCAATAAGGGAAATAGATGGTCGGACTTTTAGCGTTCTTAAGAGCGCGAAAAACCCTAGCATTAACGATATAATTATATAGATTCCTGATTTTTCGATAAGGATTTTATTAATTCCGCCCTGGACATAGGATAACCAATTATTTGGATAATTAGTTGCGATTTGAAATGTAGGCATTCCTGAGAACATCGAATTAGTCCAAAGGGGTTCCTGACTATTTTCACTTCTAAATTCTCTTATCTCGCGCCCTTTTGCAAGCCCCATAAGAATATCATCTTGCTCAATAGTTTGATTTTCAAATACTACTGGCCAAAAATAAATGATGGCAGAAAGAAAAATTATTAGAGGGGCTAAATTAGAAATTGTTAGATTTTTTTTCATCGGTTCGATTAAGAGGGTGACAATGTAAAGCGAAAGGGCAATGTTACGAACAAAACATCGTTACTTTGGTCTCAGTATGAATCTAAATTCTCTTCCGAATGCCATTATTGCCGGAGCACCTAAGTGCGGAACTAGTTCTCTGTATTTTTGGTTATCTGCACATCCTGAGGTTAAAGCTTCAATGGTTAAAGAAACCTTTTTTTTCGCTGATGAAGTAAATCGATTTAATAGAAATGCAAACATCATTGATCATTCTATTGATAAATACACTTCTTACTTCAAGTCTCATGATTCAAATGAAACTAAAATAAGGCTCGAGGCAACAGCCCCTTATATCTATTACAAAAATGCTTTAAAGTACATACCTGTATTACCTTCAAATCCTAAAGTTATTTTTGTTTTAAGAGAACCTTCATCTAGACTATATTCTCAATATCGCTTTGAAAGTCACCGAACAAAGAGAATAAAAATGGATTGGAGAGATTATGCTCAAGATGAAGTGTTAAAATCTCATGGTGATTATGAATTTTATTTAAGAAAATGGATAAAAGCATTAGGTCCAGATAGAATTCATGTTTGCACTTTTGAATCTTTGGTAAAAAAGACTAATGAATCCATGGTCGATATCGCAGAATTCCTTGATATTGATTCTTCATTTTATAAAGATTATGTTTTTGTTCAGCATAATGAGACAGTTGCAATAAAGAGTAAGTTTATTCATCGAATCGGTTTATTACTTCAGCGTTATGTTCCACATTGGATTCAAGAGAAAATTTTGCCATTTTATTTACTTCTTAATTCAGGAAAAATGCCTGAGAAAGATCCAGTTGATAAAAATACTCTTGAAGAAGTTAAATCTGAATACCGAGAATCTATTGAGAGGCTAAAACTTTTATTTCCTGATTTAAATTTAGATTCATGGGAATAGTAAAACGTCAATCGATTTGGAATCTTACTTCTGGATATTTGGGCGTTTTTTTTGGTGCCATGAATGGTCTTATTTTATTTCCATGGGCATTCCCACAGAATCCTGAAGAAATGGGATTAGTGAGATGGGTAATTTCAGCATCTTTATTGTTAGGTGCCTTATCTCATTTGGGTTGGCCTCAGACTATTGTTACCTATTTCCCTAGAGTAAACTCTGCTCTGCATAGGAGGATTGTAAATACTGGGCTATTTGCTTCAAGCGTTTGCCTTTTAATATTATTTCTAGTTGCTATTTTATTAGGGGATTCATTAATTGTCTTTTTTATGAAAGATTATTTTGATCCAAGTTTTTGGCTTGTGTTTCCTTTTGCGGCAACATATATAGTTTTCGAGTTATATTCTTCTCAATTAATTCATTATCAGAAAGTTATAGTTCCTTACTGGTTAAAAGATACAGGGAGAAAATTATTGCTTACTATTCTTTTGGTGACTTTTGGTTTGGGGATCATTTCAAGTTTAGATACTTTTTTATATTTATTGCTGCTCGGATATGGTTGTTATGCTTTATATATTTTTATTTCTGCTAAAAAGATAAAATTATCGATTCTTGAAGCTAATATGATTTGGCCTAAAAGTGAGATGTTTCGATATAGTTTAGTAATGCTACTAACTGTTAGTGCTCAAATGTCATTTGGACAACTTGATATTCTGATGATTGGAAGTTTTTTAGGACTATCCGCAGTTGCTCAATATAGTATTGCATTTAGTTTTGGTATCGTGGTTGCAATGCCTATGAAGGCCATGAATGCATCATTGCGTCCTATTATTTCAAAGTATGTTGCTGAAGAAAACTGGGTAGAGCTTCGCCATATCGGTATGCGAAGTTTGAGCACCCAGTGGGTAGTGTCTTCTTTTTTATTTTTAGTTATACTATCAGTTAGTCCATGGATATTTAATATTCTTCCTGCGGGCTACCAAGGAGGTCAATCTGCTTTATTTTGGGTTGCGGCTGCGCAGCTTGTCAATGTATCAACAGGCCCTAGCGGTTTAGTTTTAGTTGCATCAAAAAACTTTAGATGGGAATTATATGCAAACATAGTTTTGATTTTATTTGCCTTAACTGCTGGTGCTATTTATATACCAACAAAAGGAGTAGAGGGGGCTGCTCAAATATTTTTTACTGCCATAGTCTTGTATAATTTAGTTAAGTTGGTAGCCTTGTATCGGTTAACAGGAGATTTGTGGCTAGGAATCAAATTTTTAAAATCACTTATATGGTTGGTTTTAGGAGTGTTTTTCCATTTTATGTTTTGGGACTTTTTATTTTTCGTAAATATTGATCATCTATTCACGAATTCTTTTAATGGGGTTTTTTATTCAATTTTTGAAATATTGGTATTTTTAATTTGGACTCTTTTTGGTCTGTATATTTTAAATTTATCTCCTGATTTAAAATCTTCTATAAATAGAATATTAAACCGGAATAAAAAATGATTCTTTGGTTAACCTATTGGTACCCTGACAAAGAAAACCCGGTTCGTGGTAATTTCATTCGTGCTCAATGGCAGGCAGCTCGTTCTGTCGGCTGTGAAGTTGAATTGCTTTTTGTCGACATAGCTAAAGGAAAAAAAATGATGGAGGTCAATTGGATAAGAGGTTCAGAAGGTGAAATAATCTTAAAAGTTAGATCTCGGGCATGGAAAACAATATATCACACACCTATTTGGGCAGCAAAATTGATTACCCGTAAATGGGCTGATAAAACAGGATTAGATCAGCCCATAGCAATTCATGCTAATGTAGTTTTCCCAGCAGGGATTCTTGCAGAGCAATTGGGAAGGAGATGGAATATTCCATACGTCATTACGGAACATTGGTCTAAGGCAGGAAAATGGACTCGTCATAAGTTATTCGGTAAAAAGGTGAGATCGTCATATGAAGAAGCTAAGGCAATTCTTCCTGTGTCTAAACATTTATCAGAGGAATTACAGAACAAGCTACCAAAAATTTTAAAAGAGAATTTCAGGACAATTCCGAATGCAGTAGATATCAACTCTTTTAAGTACATGAGCAGAAAACTGGAGCCACAGAAAAAAATAGTAAAAATTTTAGGAGTTGCAAGTCTAATTTCTTCGAATTCTCTTGTGAAACGAGTTGATTTTTCGATTGAAGCATTATCCATTCTCAAGCGAAATCACCCTGACATAATCTGGGATTATACACATGTTGGTTCAGGTAGTCGATTAAAAGTTCTACAAGATTATGCCCAGGGACTGGGTGTAGATCAAAATATCAAATGGCTAGGGTCATTAGATCAAAATCAACTTTATGAAGAGTATTGTAAAGCAGATATTTTTCTTCAACCTTCAAAATCGGAGACTTTTGGAATTGTTGTTCTTGAGGCTATTGAAACGGGTCTTAGCGTAATTGCTTCAGATATTCCTGCGTTTAAATCTTGGGTCAATGAAAAAACAGGTATTAGGGTAGAATTGAATTCTAACTCAATTGCAGAGGGGGTAGAAGCCTTGTGGAGAAATCCAATAGTTGTTCCTAAAGATGTTTTGGGATCAAAAAAATACGCACCAACTGAAGTGGGATCGCATATCAAAGAAGTTTATGATGAGTTATTCGGCTCGCGTCCAGCTGTTATATCTTCCGATAAAACGTAATCCAAACAGATATCCTTTGAAATATAGGGATCCATCTTCTTGAATCTTAGCATAACAAGAATAGGTTTTTACTGATTTTGTATTATTAATATTTCCGCCGGTCCATTCTTTATAATCATTATCTCACATTAAACTTTTGATTAAAGTAAGGCTTTGTAAAACTTGATATTTATGAGATTCATAAGGATTAAAGTTGTCTATTTTTAAAGAGGCCCGGTTTGAATTAATATGGTTCACCAAATAAACAATGTCCCCGGGTATTCATCCTCCGTTTTTTATAGTTTTAATTTTTCACTCTTTTACCCGTTATAAAATGTCCACCAAGTCCCTTTAATTGTATTTCTGCTTTGCACCAAAAGACTACTTCAAGAATTAAAGAAATGGCCAATAAGTTATATTTTCTCGTTTCTTAATTAGGTCGACTATTTGTTATTATTTGATGTAGATGACGAAAATAAATATAGGCCGCGCAATTGCGGGGTCTATTGAATTAAGTTCATTAAGACTTATTTACCGAGCATATCGTCTTTCAAGCTTTCTTGAGCAGGAATATCTCCTAACCAAATGCTAAACAACGCTTGCTTAAAAGCTAAACCTGCGAAATCACCTAGTTGCTTGTCGTTTTTAGATAGATATACTGCATCTCCCGTATGATAGTTTAAGGAAATAACGTCGCCCTTCTGAAATTCATCCTTGAAAAAGTCTTTAAATTTTTGGATATCATTTGCAGTTGATTTTCCTGCAGATGCGTTTGCAAAGCCTTCTTCTAATGCCTCAATAAAGCGTTCTTGGGTTACCAATTTAGAAGCAATTTCAATACGAATCCCCATTTCCTCATCGGCCATAATTACAGTCTGGGCATCAGATGTCTTAGTCTGCAAGTATAGTGCACCAACATAAAGATCCAAGAAGATTAGCTTTGTGCGCAATCCGCCACCATTCAAGACGGTTTCTTGGCCATTCATTGACATCGTTTCTGGGAAGTCTATACCTTCAATATTTTTAGTCTGAGCTACTGAGCTAAAACTAAATGTCAGGGTTCCAGCAAGTAAAAGTGCTTTCAATATTTTCATTATTTTCATTGTATTGATTATTTGTCTTTATTCAGGTTTGATGAAGTTACGCGGTTTTTTGCTTCTGCTAAACTAGCATTTAATTCGAAACCTATTATTAAGCCAATGGCATTAACATAAATCCATAATTGAACTATCAATAATGTTCCTATTGATCCATAAAATTGGTTGTATGTAGCGAAGTGAGTGACATATGTCCCAAATAATGTTGACGATAAGACGACTAATAATGTCGCAAGTAAAGCTCCCGGTGAAATAAACCTCCAAGGTGCTGATCTCATGGGGCCAAAATAAAATAACATTGAAATCGCTAATAGAATTATAATTAGGAGAATTACGTTCCTTAGTCCAATGAGCAATACTGAGACTGAAATACCTATCCAAATATCTTGAATATATTGATCGAGAAATGATTTAGAAATTGTAATTAAAGAAATGCCAATAATAATTAAAAAGGCTAGTGTTAATGTTAGAGTTAAAGCAGCTAAATACTGAGACCAGAAGCCTCTCACATTTAGCTTATGAATTGTAAGTCCGAAATTCCCAATTAGAGATAATGTGCCATTTGTTGCAAAGACTAAAGTTGCCAGAATAGTGAAGCTTAAAAGATCACCCCGGCGAATAGTTAAAATATCATTAATGGTTGTTTCTACAGCTTCAAAACTATTAGGAGGCAGGACTTCCTGTAACAGGAAAAAAACTTGTTCTTGAAAACCATCAATAGGAATAAAAGGGATCAATGTAAACAAGAAAATTATTCCGGGAAAGAGAGCTAGAAAAAAAGAAAAACTTATGCTGGCAGCGCGGCTTGTTACCGCACCTTCCCAGATTCCTTTCCCAAAAAAAACTGCAACAGCAAATACGCTTAAGCCGTCAAAGTATGGGACTTTAATTTTCTTTAGATTTTTTTTAATTGAGTTTTTTATTTTTTCAAACATCATCTCAAAAGTCGGCTTTAAAATTTAAATCTAAGTTCTTAGAAGAATGCGTGAGAGCGCCTACTGAAATAAAATCCACTCCACTTAAAGCGTATTCTCTTATGTTGTCTTCAGTAATACCACCACTAGCCTCTATTTCTTTGGCTCCATTTATTATTTCCACAGCTTCAAAACACATTTTTGGTGAAAAATTATCTAGCATAATGCGGTTAATATTTTTTTCATTCATAGCTTCTTTAACTTCATTTATATTGCGCACTTCAACCTCTATTTCTCTTAATAATTTTTTATTTTTCAAATATTTTGAGGTGCGTCCCACTGCTTCCTTTATTCCACCGCAATAGTCGATATGGTTATCCTTTAGCATGATATAATCATGTAATCCCATTCGATGATTAAATCCACCACCTAGGTGCACTGCATATTTCTCAAGAACCCTCCAGCCCGGAGTCGTCTTTCTGGTATCAAGAAGTTTACAACTAGTACCTTCAATTTGCTCAGTTATTTTTTTAGTAAGTGTTGCGACTCCACTTAATTTTTGTGTGTAGTTCAGCATAATCCTTTCCGAACCCAGTAATGATAAAACTGGACCAGTCGCAGTTAACAGAACCTGACCATTTGAGATTGAGTCTCCATCTACTGCATAATGCTTCCAAGAAATATTGGGGTCAATTGCACGAAATATATACGGAACTAGGTTTAAGCCGGCAATTATACCATTTTCTTTTGCTTTTAAATTGGCTATTCCCAATTCATTCATATCAAAACAAGCTAGGCTAGAATGGTCTCCTGACCCAATGCCAGAGCCGAAATCCTCTTGAATTGCAGAATTTAAATGGTTATTCCATTCCTCTCCTTGTAAATATTCTATTATCTGTTTCACCTTTGCAAAGAACGTAAGAACTATGGAAATCATTTTACTCGTCGTTGGATCGACTCAAGAAAAATACATTAACGATGGATTGCAGCTCTACAGCAATCGTCTTTCGAAATATTCAAAATTTAAAATAGTGAGTGTTTTAAATTCAGATAAATTAAATGGTTTCGTTAAAAAAGGAGATCGATTTATATTACTTGACGAAAGAGGATACTCACTCTCCAGCATAGGTATGGCTAATCAATTTCAAAAGTGGATGAATTCTGGACCTAAAAGATTAATATTTGCCATAGGTGACCCTTATGGATTTAATAAGTTGTCTTATGAAAAATCTGATGATATTATGTCATTAGGTCCAATGACATTTACTCATGATATGGCAAGACTGATATTTCTTGAACAGCTATATAGATCATGGACTATTTTGAAAGGTGAACCCTACCATCACGAATAATTAATACATTACTTTTGCCGACTACATGACAATTCAAGGGCTATCATTAGAATTAAAAGCAGGCAGATTTATGCCTGTGTATATTTTTGATGGAGAGGAACCTTTTTTTATTGATCGTGCATTGGAAATTATTCTTCAAGAATCATTGTTAGAAAATGAAAGGGATTTTAATTTGAACGTATTGTATGGAAGAGATACGGATGCACTTACCATAATGAGCCACGCCAAGCGTTATCCAATGATGTCCGAAAGAAATGTTGTTATTGTTAGAGAGGCTCAGGATTTAAAAGATATAGAACTTCTTTCCTCTTATGTTGAAGCTCCTCAATCTAGTACGGTTTTGGCACTTGGATTAAAGGGAAAAAAATTAGACAAAAGGAAAGCTTTGTATAAGGCCTTAAAGAAGAGCTCTAGTGCTATTCATATTGAATTTAAAAAAATATATGAAAATCAAATTTCTAGTTGGATAAATACTGAAGCGACTGCTTTGGGTTTAAATATGAGTAGCAAAGCATCGATTCTATTATCAGAAAGTATAGGTTCGGATTTATCTCGAATTATGCACGAATTGGATAAAATTTCCGCATACTTAGGTGATAATAATGATGTTACTGCTGAGGTCATCGAAAAAGTAACAGGTTTTAGTAGGGAATTCAATAATTTTGAATTAATTAAAGCCATAGCTTCAAAAAACTTGACTAAATCATATCGGATTGCGAAAAGTATGGGAGAAAATCCAAAACATAATCCGATAATTATTACGATTTCAATCCTCTTTTCTATTTTCTCTAAATCACTCGTTTATAGCGGTATAGAAGATAAAAATCTAAAAAATATATCAGAAAAACTAAAAATGTCAGAGTATGCTCTTCGTGATATTGCCTTAATTAATCAAAATTATTCCCGTCATAAGTTGATAAGAATCATTGGGTATCTTCGCGACGCCGATCGCCAAGCAAAGGGAATGGGCGGCCCTAATTTAAAAGATGGAATTATTCTCAATGAATTACTTTTTAAAATACTTTACTAGTTTTTCAATATTTTTTCTTTGTATTTCTACTTTCGCTCAGGATGTCGGAGGTGTAAGAGGTTATGTTTTGGATAGACAAAGCCAGCGCCCTCTAGAATATGCTCAAATTTCGGTTGAAGGTTCTGAAATTAAGGATCTTGTTAAAGATCTTGATATTAGTGTTTATGCAAACAGTGATGGATATTTTCAAATGACAGGCTTGCCTTTTGGAGATGCAATTATAATTGTCAAAATGCCTGGTTATGAAACCCGGTCTCGAAAAGTATCAATTAAATCTTCTCGTATTGTATTTGAAAGGTTTTTGTTGGATGAATCTGTTGTTACTCTTGATGATGTTGTGATTGATGTGAAAAGACAAGAGCAGCAGACAAAAGTGTCGACTGGAGTAGTTCAATTGAGTGCAAAATCGATAACAACATTTTCTATTGGTGGCGAACCTGACCTGATGCGTGCGCTTCAAGTTCTTCCCGGAGTTATAACCACCGGGGATCAAGGTGGACAGCTTTATATTCGAGGTGGCGCTCCAATTCAAAACCTTGTGAAGTTAGATGGTATGATTCTGTATAACCCCTTTCATAGTATTGGATTTTTCTCCGTATTTGATACCGATATACTTCAGCGTGCAGATGTATACACTGCAGGATTTGGTGCAAAGTATGGTGGTAGGAATTCTTCTGTAATGGATATCAGAACAAGATCTGGGAATCGAAAGAAATATTCAGGAAAGGTTTCTTCTTCAACATATATGAGTAAAGTTTTATTAGAGGCTCCTATTGGTAAGAGAGGAGTTGATGGATTAGCTCCAAGTTCTCTGTTGATATCGGCAAAAGCCTCATATTTGGATGCTATAGCTCCAATTGTATATCCTTATGTTGCAACTGAATATGGTGGGCTTCCTTTTTCTTTTCAAGATATTTTCGGAAAGTATACAATTGAATCAAAAGGAGGAAATAGAGTTAATTTGTTTGGTTTTAATTTTAATGATGCAGTTCGTTTTGCTGGCGATAAAACTATTTCTTGGCAATCAAATGGTTATGGCGCGGACTTTTTAGTAATCCCTGCATCTTCTGGAACATTAATTGAAGCACATTTGGCTCAAAGCAACTATAAGATTCAATCAACAGAATTATTAAATCGACCTAGAGAAAGCGCCATAGATGGTTTTAATGGAGGTCTAGATTTTACATATTTATTACGTAAATATGATGAATTCAAGTATGGGCTAGAATTTGTTGGCTATCGCACTGATTATACATATACCAATAGTGTGGGAAGAACTCTAGACCAAGTTCAAAATACTACTGAAATAGGCGGTTACATGGAATACAAAAGACAACAGGGTCGTTGGCTTGTTCAACCAGGATTGCGTCTTCATAATTATGGATCTTTAGCTATAGTTAGAGCTGAACCGAGAATGGGATTAAAGTTTAATGCCACTGAATATTTGAGATTTAAGGGTTCGGCAGGTAGATATTCACAGAATTTAGTTGCTGCAAATAGTGATAGAGATGTTGTTAATTTATTTTATGGATTTTTAAGTGGAGCTGGTGACTTACCTACTCAGTTTGATGGAACTCCAGTTGTAAACAGTCTTCAAACTGCCAATCATTATGTTTTAGGCACTGAATTAAATTTATCAAAAGGTTTAAAAATAGAACTAGAGGGTTACGTTAAACAATTTGATCAAATAACAAATATCAATCGTTATAAAATCTATGATGACATTCCTGTTTATGAGGACCAAGATGAATTATTAAGAAAAGATTTCATGATTGAGAGAGGATTGGCTCCCGGAATCGATGCGCTCCTGACTTATCAAGATAAGCATTGGTATTTTTGGGGCGTTTATTCTTTAGGGAAAGTTTCTCGTTTCGATGGTGTTCAAAACTATTCTCCGCAATTTGATCGTCGACATAACTTGAATCTTTTGGTAGCCTATAAAGGGGATAAGGATTGGGAAATAAATTTCAGATGGAATTATGGATCAGGATTTCCATTTACACCAATAAGAGGTTATTTCGAAAATCAAACATTTACTGATCCTCAGGGGCAACCGCTAATAGACTACCCTTATGAGAATGCTAATGGTTCACTTAGTGTGCTTTATGGTGATATTAATAGCCAAAGACTGCCGTCATATCATCGATTGGATTTTACAGCTAAGAAAGGATGGGATATAAAAACCAATCAACGAGTGGAGGTAGCTTTTGCTGCTACAAACACATATAACCGCAGAAATATATTTTACTATGATACACCAAGTGCAAAGCGTGTAAATCAATTACCAATTATGCCAACTTTAATGTTGAGCTACGCGTTTTAAAATCCTAACTTTGGCGGAACAGAATCGCATATGAGCTTGAAAACAAAATTTATATTCGTAACAGGCGGAGTTACATCCTCTTTGGGTAAAGGGATTGTTGCTTCTTCTCTTGCCAAACTTTTGAAAGCAAGAGGTTTTTCAGTCACAATTCAAAAGTTTGATCCTTATATAAATATTGATCCGGGTACATTAAATCCATATGAACATGGAGAATGCTATGTCACGGATGATGGTGCAGAAACAGATCTAGACCTTGGTCATTATGAGCGTTTCTTGGATTGTCCAACATCTCAAGCGAATAATATAACCACAGGTCGTATATATCAAAGTGTTATCGATAAAGAACGCCGCGGAGACTATCTAGGTAAAACAGTTCAAGTCATTCCCCATATTACCGATGAAATTAAATATCGGATGAAACTTCTTGCGGAATCTGGTAAATATGATATCGTAATTACTGAGATAGGAGGTACTGTAGGTGATATTGAGGCTCTACCATACATTGAAGCGGTAAGGCAACTTAGATGGGAACTAGGAGAGGGATGTCTTAGTATTCATTTGACATTAGTTCCATATCTCAAAGCAACTGGAGAGTTAAAGACAAAACCAACTCAACATTCAGTAAAAACATTGCAAGAGAGTGGAGTTCAACCGGATATCCTTGTCTGTCGCGCGGAACAATCACTTGGTTCAGAAATAAAAAGAAAATTAGCAAATTTTTGTAACGTTCATCCAGATTCGGTTATCGAATCATTGGATGCAACAACTATTTATGACGTTCCAGTTTTATTGAGACTTCAGAAGTTAGATGAAGTTGTTTTGAAAAAGATAGGCCTGCCAATTATTGGAGAGCCAGATATGAATCGTTGGAATGATTTTCTCGATCGACATAAAAATCCAAAAACTAAAGAAGAGATTGGACTGATAGGAAAATATATTGAATTAAAGGATTCATACAAGTCGATCACTGAGGCATTAATTCATGCAGGAGCTAATTGTCGAACCAAGGTGGATATTAGATGGATTCATTCGGAAAGTTTAAGTAGAGAAAATGCATTTGAAGCTTTGAAGGATCTAAATGGAGTAATTGTCGCTCCAGGTTTTGGATCTAGAGGTTTAGAAGGAAAAATTGAGGCTGTTAAAATTGCCAGAGAGGAAGGTGTACCATTTTTAGGCATTTGCTTCGGTATGCAAGCAAGTGTAATCGAATATTCTAGAAATGTTTTAAACGTTTCTGACGCAAATTCCAGAGAAGTTGACCCCGATACTAAGAATGCAGTCATCGACCTAATGGAAGACCAAAAAAAGGTAATAAAAAAAGGAGGAACTATGAGATTAGGAACTTATAATTGCGAATTAAAGAAAGGATCAAAATCTTATGAATTGTATGGCGAAAGGACTATTTCAGAAAGACATAGACACAGATTTGAGTTTAACAACTCTTATTTAGAAAGTCTAGAAAAGTCAGGAATGAAAGCTGCTGGCGTAAATCCTGAAACAGGTCTAGTAGAAATTGTAGAAATCCCTTCTCACCCATGGTTTATTGGTGTGCAATTTCATCCGGAATATAAATCTACAGTCGTTAATCCCCATCCACTTTTTGTCTCTTTTGTAAATGCATCACTGATTCATAAGAATTCTTAAAATGTTAGAAGAAAAAACAATCGATCGTAATCAAGTTATCGGATTTTTATTAATAGCAGCTATTCTCATGGGAATGACTTGGTGGGCTGGTAATCAGGAAGTTGTTGATATTCAGGTTGATCAAAATAATTTACTTGAAAATTCAGAAGAAGGCTCTTTAGATAATTCTTTCAATAGTTCTGAAATAAGTATTGATGATGATAGTATTATTTCAAATGACACAACATCCTATTTAGAAGATTTAAATGGGGCTGAAGAAATCTATACCCTGGAAAACGATAAAGTTAGATATGCATTCAATTCAATAGGAGCACAGCTTGTTCAGGTAGAATTAAAAAATTACAATGATTACCGAGGCGATCCCCTGTACTTAGTCAATGGAGGGCATAAAATATCGGGAGCAAATAAAGGAGTTTTTAAGGGAGTTCTTAAGAAAAAAAGCGAAGGAAGAGAAAGTCTTTCAATGAAAAACAATGACGGTACTGAATGGATTTTTTCGCTTGGCGATGGCTATGGTTTGCAGTGGTCTTTATCGGTCCCAGATGAGGAGAATATTTCACTTAAATGGAGTCAAAATGGTATTCGTCATGAAAAAAGTTTAACAAATGAAAATCAATACACAACTACCTATTTTTTCGATGCAGAAGATGAAAAGAAAGACTATTTAAGTAATGGTAAAGATGATGAGGATATAGCGAGCAATATTTCCTGGATTGCTCATAAACAGCAATTTTTTTCGAGTATTTGGTCATCTGAAAAACCTTTTTCTTCGGTACAATTGGCAACAACAACTCCAGCAGCAAATGATTCTGGCCATACAAGACAGTTTCGATCCGTCCTACAAATTACGGGCGACGATAATGGTATCGATGCTCACGGGCTTATATATCATGGACCAAATCAGTATTTAGAATTGAAAAGTTTTGACAAAAAATTTGATGAAATTATACCATTTGGTTGGGGAATCTTTGGTTGGATTTCAAAGGGGATAGTCGTTCCTATGTTCAATTTGATGGAGGGGTTTGGTTGGAATTATGGATTGATAATATTTTTGATGGCATTGATCATTAAACTTGCCTTGTCACCTTTAACATTTGCTTCTTATAAGTCCATGGCTAAGATGCGACTTTTAAAACCTGAGATGGATGAGCTTGCTGAGAAGCATGGTGATGATGCTCAGAAAAAACAGCAGGAAACGATGCTCTTGTATCAAAAAGCCGGAGTGAATCCATTAGGGGGGTGCATTCCTCAGTTACTTCAGTTTCCAATTTTGATTGCAATGTTTCGTTTTTTCCCAGCGAGTATTGAGCTGAGGCAAGAGTCATTCTTGTGGGCAGATGATCTAAGTAGTTATGACAGTATTTTTAATTTTGGACAATGGTTTAGTCTTCCTTTTTATGGGGATCATATTAGTCTCTTCACAATTTTAATGGCAATATCAACTTTTCTTTATACAAGATTTAATAATTCGATGACACCATCTTCGAATAATATGATGCAACAGCAAATGCAGATTATTCAATATTTAATGCCTATTATGTTATTGGTTTGGTTTAACAATTATGCTTCGGGATTATCTTATTATTATTTTGTTTCTAATTTGTTGATTTTCGGTCAACAGTGGTCTATTAAGAAGTTCTTTATAAATGAGGGAAAATTGAGAGAAAAAATTGACGCGACTAAGGCAAAAGGGGGTAAGAAATCAAGGTTTTCAAAAAAAATGAATGATATGATGGAGGCGCAAAAAGATGCTGGAAATCGCAGGGCAAGGAGAATGGACAAATAGTTGAGTTTATTACCGGTAGATGAATAAATTCCTTTTTCTTCTCAGGTTTTTCGCCTTTTTGGAGGGAGTTTCACTCCTGATTTTGCTTTGTGTGGCAATGCCGTTAAAATATTATTTTAATGACCCATCAATGGTAAAAACTGTAGGTATGACTCATGGTTTATTGTTCCTTCTATACTCTTCGATGTTACCTCTGGTTCATCTTCAGTTCAGTTGGAAGTTGAGAATTACTTTAACTGCTTTTGCTTTATCATTTATTCCTTTTGGGGCGTTTTATGCTGACAGAAAGTTCTTTAGGAATTAATGTTAGATAAATAAAAAAGGCGCTCTTTAATTAGAGCGCCTTTTTTATTTCAGTATAATTTTTTTATCCTTGGAAGCCATTTACAAATAAGACTCCCGGAGTTCCATCAAATCTTTCTGACCAGATAATAGTTACAACTTCATACTCCACTCCTGGAGGGATGGGAACCCCCTGAACCTCATGAGGAATTACAAGTCGGATAGGGGTGTATTTTGATCCAAAAATATCACCTTCGAAGTAAGATTGACCTAAAGGGTTGATAGTATCAAGCTTAACTCCCCAATCAAAAGATGTGATGCCAGAAGCAAAAGGAATATGGTCATGAGTATATACTTCACCAGCTTTTTTACCCCAAGTATCCACAGCCCAAGTAGTTGGAGTGCTTCCAGAACCTGTAGTTACAATTGCTACACTAGATACTTGGTTCAAGTCTACAGGTAAGCCTCCGAGATCATGTGTTCTCGCTTCAATTCCGGTAGCAAGCAAATAGCTCTGAACATAGTATGCTATATTTTTTTTATCCTCAAAGAATTGCACCTTAATATCAACTGTTGTGGTATCTCCAGTATTATTTAGACTTTTAATATGAGAAACTCCAACAGATGGAATTCCTGCCAGTGCAGCACCAGTCGGTCCGGAAATACTTTGGCCAACATCCTCATTATTAACATAAAAATTAGGAACTCCTGTTGTAGTGAAAGTATTATTTAAGAGTGTTTGAACAGGTGTAACTAGGGGATCACCTGTGTGGGAAGCAAATCCAATAACACGGATATTACTATCTCCAGTTACGTTATAAGTACTTTGCATTTCAAGCATAGAGGCAGCACCGTTTGGGCAGTATTGACACCATGTTCCAGTTGTTTCCAAAAGAAAAGCTTTTTGGTCCTCTAAGACGGTTAAGTCATCTGTCACATATTTTACTGGAATAGGATCAGCTGTGTCTGTATCACATGCTGTAAATACCAAGGACAATAGCATCAAATTAAATAATTTTTTCATCTTTTTTTTTAATATTGAAATTGAATAGGTGTAAATATAGGAATTCAAAGCGTCTAAAGTCTTTTTTTAAATTCCAAACTCATACTGAACGCGTGACAGGTAAATTTACTTGTGTTATCGAATAAGTCACGAATGAAATCGATCATTTTATCTTCAAAAAGCAATATTTCGAATCATTTTACTTTTAATAAGCAAGCATCTCCATAACTCAAGAACCTGAAATTCATTTCAAGTGCATAATCATATATCGTCTTCCATTTATCTCCTACAGCAGCGGAAATGAGCAGTAAAAGAGTGCTTTTGGGTTGATGGAAATTTGTTAAAAGTAAATTGACAAAGCGGAATTCATAACCTGGAACTATTAATAACGATGTGCTGAATTGAATTGATTTTTTTTGTTTCGAGATAAGATATTTATGAATGAATTCTAGCGAATCCATTCGATTTAAATAACTTTTATGCTTTTTATATGGTAACCATTGATCTACGTGATTTAATTCGATATCATTATTAAATAATTCTAAAGTTATCCAGTATAGGCTTTCTAATGCCCTTGTTGCGGTGGTTCCAATAGCAATGGTATCGAATTTATTCATCAAACTTTCAATTGTCTGAATGGAGATAGAAACTTCTTCGGAGTGCATTTTGTGATTTCCTAAAATATTATCTGAAACGGGTTGAAATGTACCTGCTCCAATATGTAATTGTAAAAAAGTTGTCATTCCACCTTCTCTAGAAATTTTAGACAAAATTTCTTTAGTGAAATGCAATCCTGCTGTTGGAGCTGCTACAGACCCTTCTTTTTTTGAAAATACCGTTTGATACCTTTCAGAATCAATTTCATTAACATCGCGCTTCATATATGGTGGTAATGGTGTTTCTCCATGCTCTTCTAGAATTTCTGACCATGTAACATCATTACTCCAAAAAAAATGAATTTTGAATTTATCATCAATTTGTTCTAATTTTTTTGCGGTTAAATAATTGTTTCTCAGTAGTGTATGATCTTTCCATTTTTTTGAATGTCGAACTTTGCACCATGCTTCAACAGAATATTTGGATGACATAGTTTCTTCAATTGACCCACTAACAGGGTCTAAGTAGAAGATCTCAAACGGTTGAAGTCCATCACCTCGTGAAAAAAATAATCTAGCGCGAACAACTCTTGTGTCATTTAAAACAACATTAGGGGTTTTTAATTTTGATATCCACTCAGGAAAATCTTTGATTGTTCCCTCTTCTATTTCATTTCCCCATGATATTAGCATCTTACATTTATCCCTTGATTCTAATGGGAATTGAGCGATTTTTTCCTCGGGTAGAACATAATTGAAGTCTTCGATATTTATGTCGTGTGGATTCATAGTTCAAATATAGCTAGAGGTAGTCCCTACCTTCGTGAATATGGCGTCTTCAATTGCGATTTCAGTGATTAATGACCTTCATTCGGACCAAAGAGTTCATAGAACTTGCATGGCATGGGAGGAGCGAGGGTATGAAGTGATTTTGATTGGACGAAAGTATCCAAATTCGAAAGAGTTAAATCGAACTTATAAAATTCACAGATTTAATTGTTTTTGGAATAAGGGTCCACTATTCTACATTGAATATCAGATTAGACTTTGGGCTTTTTTAAAAAAACTGCAAGTGGATGTTTATTTAGCAAATGATTTAGATACATTGTTGCCAAATGTGTTTTGGTCATCAAGAAATAAGCTTCCACTTGTATATGACTCTCATGAATATTTTCTTGGTTCTCCAGAAATTGAGTCTCGACCTGTCATTAAATTTATTTGGTCTGTAGCTGAAAAATATGCTATACCAAGGGTAGACTTTGCTGTAACCGTTAATGACTCAATATCAAGGCAATATCATCGAGAATATGGTAAAAGTTTTGATGTTGTACGAAATGTTCCGATGACACCATCATCAGGATTTTTATTTGATAATAATTCTCAGCAAGTAAAAGATGATACTCGTAGAAAATTATTATTGCCTTTGAAAAAACCGATATGGATAATTCAAGGTGCAGGTATTAATGTTGACCGTGGAGCCGAAGAACTATTAGAAGCTACGATGGCTTTAAAGGGAAAAGTTCTTCTTTTAATTGTTGGAAATGGTGATGCAATACCAAAACTTAAGCTCACGGTAAAATCAAATAACTTAAATAATGATATCGTTAGATTCATACCAAGACAGAATCTAAAAAGCCTTCGTGAGTATACTTTTGCAGCTGATATTGGATTTTCTTTGGATAAGCCAATAAGTCAGAATTATCGATGGAGTTTGCCAAATAAACTTTTTGATTATTGGCAGGCAGGAATCCCAGTTGTATCGAGTAACCTTATTGAAGTCTCAAAACTTATAAAATCAACTGAGGCAGGAATAATAACTGCGGATAACTCCGTAAAGAGCATTCTGGAGGCTGTAAAGAATTTATCAAAAATTAAGAATTATCAAAAAGCAAAACGAGCTGCTGAAGAAGCGGCAAAAATATATAATTGGGAAAATGAAAAAAAAGTTTGGAACGATTTGATTTCTCGATTAGAGGGGGTAAAAACTATTCATATTTGGTCGATGGACCGCCTAGAGACTACATCATATGGAGGTATTTTGGAAGTTCGGGGACAAATTGAAAATGCTCTAAAATATGATTTACAGGTTATTTTATATGCTTGGTCAAAAAGGGGCCTTCTGAATGATAATCCGATGCAAATGGAGGGTGTTCAATTTCACACTTTAGCGAGAAGAAAATTTAAAATTTATTTATCGAAACGAATTCCATACATTGTTTCCAGTCGTGTTTCAAAAGTTGCAAAACACAAATCAATGGTTCAAAGAGGTACGGTCTTAGTCAATGGACCTCATTGCTCAGGAATCTACCATCCTAAGAATGCGATACTAAGACTTCATAATCCCGAAGCACTCTATTATAAGAGTCTTGCCAGTCAATCAAAGGGTTTACGATCACTTTATTTTATCTGGGAATCTTTGAGACTAAGGAAATGGGAAAAAAAATTAGCAAAGGAATGGAATGGCGAGGTATGGGCTTTGACCTCTAGTGATTCGGATTATTGGAACCAGATGACACCCTTATCTAACTCAAAAGTTGTAGGACCGATGAAGACTTTCGTATTTAATATTCCTGAGTCTAAACCTGATCAAAAAATCCTTCTTGTGCCAGGTAAGTTTTCAGTGATTGAAAATGAGAATGCTGCTCGTATTAGCTTAAAGTCTCAAGATTGGAAAATAATATGGGCGGGACACGGAGCTTCATCAGATCTTAAAATAGAAGGGGAGTCAAGGGTGAAATATGTAGATAAACCAAATGACGAATACATTTCAAGATTATTTAGTGATGCTCAGGCTGTTCTTGTTCACGCTGATCATAAATCCGGTATTAAATTAAAATTAATTCAAGCCCTTTATCAGGCTCGGTTCATTATTGCTCATGAAAACGCATTGGTTGATATCCCATTTTGTTCTAGTGATGGAATCTTCACATATCAAGATACTGACACCTTTATGGAGGCATTACTGCTTGCAGAAAAAGCAAACTGGAATTCTTTTAAGGCAACTGATATTTTAGAATCTAGAAAAAAGTTATTGTCAAAGATTCAAGGATCGATGGAATTTATTCGAGTTTAGAAGGAAATCAGTTTATAAGGTTTTTTGAACTGTTGTTGAGATACTTCCATTAGAGCATTTCCATGTTGCATGAGGAAATTTTAATAACAGTGCATAGTCGTGCGTAGCCATTAGAATAGTTTGTCCACTAGCGGAAATTTCTTCCAAAAGATGCATAATTTCTTCCGATGTATGCGGGTCCAGATTTCCCGTTGGTTCATCTGCTAAAATTAATGGTGGGTCATTTAAAAGTGCTCTTGCAATTGCTATTCTTTGCTGCTCCCCTCCGGAGAGCTGAAATGGCATTTTATGCTCTTTTGTGGCCATACCAACACGAGTTAAAACATCTTTAATCCTATCTGCATTATCATTAGACTTTAATTGACCAGTAGCCTCTAAAACAAAATTTAAATTATCATACACACTCCGGTCCATTAATAACTGAAAATCCTGGAAAACAACGCCTAGCTTTCGTCTTAAAAATGGAATTTCATTATCTTGCATTTTGCGCAAATCATAGTCGACAATTTGTCCTTCACCATTGTTTAATGGTATGTCTACATATAAGGTTTTGAGCAAACTAGATTTTCCAGACCCTGTGGATCCAATTAAAT